>NZ_JBHYGX010000005.1:25941-115054 GCF_042739975.1 Streptomyces sp. NPDC059080 | reverse complement strand
CCCGGCCGGCGCGGCCCCCCCCCGCCCGCCGGGGCGGCGCCCCCGCGGGGCCCACCCCGGCGGGCGCGGCTAAACCCCCCCCCCCCCCCCACCACACGGCATACGGATTCACTCCGGGCCTCGGCGTGACGGCGGGCCACGCCCCGGAGGCAGGCCCCGCCACTGCCCTCCCGACTACGACGGCACCCGCCCGGCCCGGGGTTCCGCCACGGCCCCACCGGGACCGGCGGACGAGCGGCAGGCCCGACCAGCCCGGCGGGCCACCGCTCACGCCCCTCTCACCAGGCGACGGGCAGGGCCAGCGGATAGCGCCAGATGGAGTTCTTGTTCCACTGCACCTCTTCGGCGGGCACCGCCAGCTTCAGCCCCGGGAAGCGCTTCATGAGCGTGCCGAGCGCCACCTCCAGTTCGGTGGCGGCGAGCGGGGCGCCGAGGCAGTGGTGACCGCCCCAGCCGAAGGTCATGTGGGATGGCCCGGCGCGCTCCAGGTCCAGCTCGTCCGGCCGGTCGAACTTCCGGCCGTCCCGATTGGCCGTCAGGTACGACACGTGCACGATGTCGCCCTCACGGATCTGGACCCCGCTCAGCTCCACGTCCTCGGTGGCGACACGGGGGATGCCGACACCCTTGCGGAAGGGGATGAACCGCAGCAGCTCCTCCAGCGCCTGCGGGAACTTCTCCGGGTTGTCCCGGAGCATGGCCATCTCGTCGGGCCGGGTCAGGAGGGCGTAGGAGATGTTCCCGAGCTGGTACGTGGTGGTGTCCTGGCCCGTGATGAGCAGGACCATCGCCATCACGGTCAGTTCCCGGTCGTTGAGCAGTTCGTCCCCGTCACGGGCGGTGGCCAGCACGCTGATCAGGTCGTCGCCCGGGTCCGCCCGCCGCTGTGCGGTCAGCGACGCGAAATAGGCCCGCAGGTCGGCCTTGGAGCGGATGGCCGCTTCCTTGTTGTCGATTTTGGTGTTCATCATGGTCCGGGCGTGCTTGCGCAGCTGCGCGCGGTCCCCCTCGGGGATGTCGAGGACCTCGCAGATCGTGGTCAGCGGCAGCGGCGCCGCGAGATGCTCGAAGAGGTCGGCGGGCGTGCCGTGCGCCTCCATCCGGTCCAGCAACTCGTCCACGACGTGCTGCGTACGGACCCTCATCCGCTCCATGTGTCGCGGTGCGAACCCCTTCGAGATCAGGCTGCGCAAGCGGCTGCTGCCCGGCGGGTCCATCACGTTGATGGCCTCGTCCTGGACGATGGGCTCCGGCGTCATCCTCGGGAAGTCCCGGCCGACCACCGCTCTGCGGCTGAAACGCCGGTCGGTGGTGACGGTACGCACGTCGTCGTAGCCGGTGACCAGCCACGCCTCCCCCTCGCCGTACGGCAGCCGGATACGGGAGACGGGCCCTTCGTTCTGCATCTCTCGGAGCTGCGGGTCGAATTCGAGGGCCTCGGCATAGTCGAAGGGGCAGTTCCGCGTGGGGGGCACGGGGTCCATACGAAGCTCCAGGTACGGGATCGGACGGATGAGGCGGGCACCGAAGGGGACGGACGCGCCCCTCGCGAGGCCGGCCGCGTGGCGTCGTGTGCCCGTCGGGCGGTTCCACGGGGTCCGGCCCGCGGCCACGGGGCACGGAAGGGGGTACGAAGCGGCGCGCCACCGACCGACGACAACGCCGCACCTGGGCGCACCGCACCTCGCGTACCGGACCCCGTGGACCGGTTCCGGCGTGGACGACACGACCTAGGTACCCGATCACCTGTCGGCACACGCACCACATCCGGGCGATTGACCCAATTACCTCATATGCCACACACTCTCCGATCAATGGCGCATCCGCCTCCACCGCCCGGGCCCCCGGGCCCCCGGGCCCCTGGAGGCCGCGCGCCACAGGGCCCCCGAGGGGGACGGCCCCCTCAACCGGCCGGGACCGTCCCCTCCGGGACCTCCACATTGGCGGCGTCCACCGCGCAGCGCAGGGTCCGGGCGAGCACGACGGCGTCCTCCACGGCCCAGAAATGGGCGAAGAACAGCCGGGGCGACTCGTCCAGGTGATGGTTGTGCAGCTCGACGAGCCTGATCCCGCCACGCCGCAGCACCTCCAGTACGTTCTGGACCTCGTTGGCGGTCATGGCGAAGTCACCGGCGAGCGCCGCCCGGCCACCGCCCACCGGCTGGAAGAGGAACGCACACGTCGACCCGAGACCGGTGGGCAGCACCAGCGAACCGCTGGTCACCGTCTCCCGGCGGACGAAGACGCACGTGAAGATCCCGTCCTCCACGGTCCCCTGGGTGCCCAGCGCCGCCTCGATCCCTGCGGTGTCCAGATCGATGGGGGACGACGGACCCGGTGGCGCCGGGGGCGGAGTACCGGTCCGGTCCAACCCGGCGCGCAGCCCGCGGGCGAGCGCCTCCGCGTCCCGGCCGTGCCCGTGCACATGGGCCCACCAGATGTCCGGGTGCTGCGCGAGCAGATGCTTGTGGAGCGCGGTCAGCGCGATCCCGTGCCCCTGCCACGCATCGATCACCCGCTGCATCTCGTCCTCGGTGACCACCGCGTCGCCCATCGCCATCGCGCTGCCGTCGGCGTACCGGACGAACGACACATGCGTCCCGAGCGCAAGCCCCGGCTGCACGGTGACACCGTCGGAGATCACCCTCAGATCCCGACGCGGAAAGCTCGTGTGATACATCGTGCGCCGCAACATGCTGCCGCCACGGCCGAGCGCCTGCGCCACGCCGGCCCAGTCCGCCTCGGTGGTCGGCACCGGCTGAACCCTCTGGCGCCCTGGCGGTCCCATCGCCCCCACGGTCCGCGCGTACGCGGCGGCGTGCCCCGCTCCGGCGAGCACCGGCGCCGCAGCCACCGCGGCCAACAGCCGTCGCCGCGAGGTGGATGCCTGCGCATGCATGCCCGGTGAGCGGTCTCCAGTCATCGTTCCATCGCCGTTCATGACGGGATGAAATCACGACGTAGCACAGGAAAGGGGGCATTGCGCGCCGAGTGTCCCGGTTGAGCCGAGCGGCCCGCACCACACGGCGCGCACTCCGCGAGAATCGGCGCGGGATCCACCGAACAGGGGCGCCGCGTACGGGCAGGGGCGGCCGATGGCAACGGCGGTGGCGCCCGCCTCCTCGCCCGATGCCGATCGACACCGTCTCCGAGCCGGTGCCTCCGGGAGTGTGAAGGAAGCCGCTCGAAGGCACCTCCTGCCCGCGCACCCCAAAAAGGGGACTTTCCATCCAAACGATTGATCTAATCGTAAGAATTTCATTAAGGTCATGCCCCAACCCCCGTTCGTGCTCACTCAGACGGAGTGACAGCGGAGGGCCCCGCCCACCGACGCGTTGGCAGGCGGCTGAAGGACCAAGGAGTTCGCCCCTGTGGCCTCCCATCGCCGACCCAAGCAGCCCAGCCGCACGCGGATCACCGTACTGACCACCGCAGCAGCGGCTGCCGTGGCCCTGAGCGCGCAAGCCGCCAACGCCGCACCGAGCCAGAAACTCAGCAAGGGCGAGGTCAAGGCGGAGGTCGACAAGCTCTACGACCAGGCGGAGCAGGCCACCGAGAAGTACAACGGGGCCAAAGAGGAGCAGCAGAAGCTGCAGAAGAGCATCTCCTCGATCCAGGACGGCGTCGCCCGCTGCCAGCAGGAACTGAACACGCTGCGCAACGGCCTGGGTTCGCTGGCCAGCGCGCAGTACCGCTCCGGAGGCATCGACGCCTCGGTCCAGCTCTTCCTGTCCTCCGCCCCGGACAACTTCCTGGACAAGGCCGCCACGCTTCACCAGTTGAGCGGACAGCAGGTCGCCGCCTTGAAGAAGATCCAGGACAAGCAGCGGGAAATCGCCCAGGCGCGCGCCAAGGCCACCGAGAGACTCAAGGACCTCGCCACCACCCGTACCGAGCTGGGCAAGAAAAAGCAGGAAATCCAGGGCAAGCTCGCCGAGGCGCAGAAACTCCTCAACACCCTGACCGCCAAGGAGAAGTCGGCCCTCGTCGACGAACAGAAGCAGGCCAGCGACTCCGCCACCGAACATGTGCAGCTCGGCAACGACACGTCCGCCTCCGGCCGGGCCGCCGCCGCGTTCGCCGCCGCCCAGGGCCAGATCGGCAAGCCGTACTTCCGCGGTGCCACCGGCCTCGCCTCCTACGACTGCTCGGGCCTGACCTCCTGGGCCTATGCGCAGGCCGATGTCCACATACCGCGCACCTCCGAGGAACAGGCGGGCATCGGGACCCGCCTCACGCGGAGCCAACTCCAGGTCGGTGACCTGGTCTTCTTCTTCAACGACCTGCACCACGTCGGCCTCTACGCGGGCAACGGCCAGATCCTCCACGCCCCTCGCACCGGCACAGTCGTGCGGTACGAGTCGATGGACACCATCGGCGGACCGTTCATGTTCGGCGTCCGCGTCTGACCCGCACCCGCACCCGCACTCAGGTGAGCCGCCCGCGCCGAAGGCGTCCGGCACCGCGTCGCAAGGCCGCCCCGCTCGCGATCACGGGCAGAAGGGGTGGGTGAGCACGTATTCCGCCCAGACCGTCTTGCCCGGACCGCCGGGGCGCGGGTGCCAGTCCCAGCGGGTGGCCAGGCGCGAGACGAGCAGCAGGCCCCGGCCGGTCTCCCGGTCCCCCGGTTCGCGGACGGCCCCCGGGCGGGGCGGCACCCGTTCGGTGCGGGTGTCGCCGACCTCGACGCGGACGGTCGCACGGTCCGGTGCTCCCGTCGCCAGACACAGCCGCAGCTGGAAGTCCCGGCCCGGCACCCGGCCGTGCCGCACGGCGTTCGCGCTCAGCTCCCCGGCGATCAGCACGATCGTGTCGTGCGGGCCCGTGCCGTACGGAACGCCCCACTCGTCCAGGCGGACCGCGACCAGCCGACGTGCGAGGCGGGCGCCTCTGGGGGTGCCGGTGAAGCGCATCGCGAAGACACGCGGGTCCGGGTCAGCCGCAGCACTCAAGTGCGGCACGGTACGGGCGGGTTGGCCGGGGCCGACGGTCCCGTCGAGGTTGCTCGTCATGCCGCCTACGGTCCGTTCGGTGGCCCGGCGTGACCAGTGGCGACGCACGGACGCGACCCGGTTGTACGCGCGGTACCGGAACGCGTACGAGGCACACAGCGTCACCCCACTGACGGCCCGGCGTTGGGCAGGTGAGCGGGCAGGAGCAGGCGGGCCGGGGAGGCAGAGGTGTGATGGCGGAACACACGCGGACGGAGAACGGAACCGCTCCGGCGGGCGGCGAGGCGGCGGTCGCGCTCGGGGGCGGCTGGGAGAACGACGACGGCAGCGCCGCCCGCGCCGCGGACAAGTCCGCGCAGGGCGTGGTCACCGCGTTCGGCCAGAGCATGAAGACGCTACGGCTACGGGCCGGAATGGAGCGCGAGGAGTTCGGGCGGAAGATCGGCTACTCGGCGTCCACGGTCGCCTCGTTCGAGCAGGGGCGGCGGATTCCGTCACCGCGGACGATCGACCGGGCGGACGACGTACTGGAGGCAGGCGGCCTGCTGAAGGTATGGAAGGAACAGGTGGAGCGGGCGCAGTATCCGGTGTTCTTTCAGGGGATGGCGGCACTGGAGAAGCAGGCAATCGAGCTCCTGATGTACGACACGCTGGTGGTCAACGGCCTGCTCCAGACCGAGGAGTACATGCGGGCGCTGCTTGCCATGCGGCGGCCTCCCCTTGATCTGGAAACGCTGGAACAGCGAGTGACCGCGCGACTGGCCCGGCAGGAGATCTTCGCCCGACGCCCCGTTCCCTTGCTGAGTTTCGTGATGGACGAGTCGGTGTTGCGACACCGATATGGCGGACCAGATGTACTGCGCGGGCAGTTGGAGCACCTTCTCCTGATCGGCCATCAGCTCAACGTCGAACTCCAGGTCATGCCGACCGACTGTGAGGACAACGCGGGCGTCAACGGGGCGTTCACAGTCGTCACGCGCAAGGACGGCAAGAAGTTCGCGTACGTCGAAGCGCAGAGCACCAGCACACTGGAGACCGACCCCGAGCAGACGGTTCTCGCCGCCGCACGCTATGGGATTATCCGTTCACAGGCTCTCACGCCGCGGGAGTCACTGAAGTTCATCGAAGGGTTGCTGGGATCGCTATGAACACCGCTGAGTCCTCCCCCGCCGCATCCGGCCTCGCCTGGTTCAAGAGCAGCTACAGCGGAACCGAAGGCGGCCAGTGCGTAGAGGTCGCGGCTGGTACGGGAACGGTGCGCATCCGGGACTCCAAGGCCGCGGCCGGGCCCGTCATCACGGTCTCGCGTGAGGCGTGGACGGGCTTCGTCGGACTGGCCGCGTCGGAGCGGAGCGCCTGAGAGACGCCGAGGGTCCGGTCCGCGGCCACGCAGAGGTACGACGGCAGGGGGCCGCTCCGGAAGCGGTCACGCCGTCGGGAGTGAGGTCAGTCGGCTCGCACGACCGCGCGCAGGAATGCCTCGGCGAAGAGTTCACAGCTCTCGTCCACGGTGGGGAGGTCGGGGCCCAGCGTGGGTTCGAGGACGGGCCGCAGGAGAATGCGGGTGACGATCGGGCCGAGCAGGAGCTGGGCCAGAGTCGGGAGCGGCAGCTGCTGTACCCGGCCCGCCTCCACGTGTGGCAGCAGCAGCCGGGAGAGGCTGTCGAACAGGCGCGGCACGTAGGCCCGCATCGCCCGTGCGGCAGGCCCGTCGGGCCGGCTGAAGAGGTCCGCGAAGATCGCCGGGAGCACCTGCGGCTCGCGGTCGAACGCCGCGACCACGGCCCGGTAGAGCCCCCGCACGGTGTCCTCCAGGCGCTCCGGTGGGTCGGCGGCCAGCGCCTCCAGGTCGGGCAACGGGCCGTGGAGTTCGTAGACGGCGCCGAGCAGTCCGTCACGCCCGTCGAAGACCGTGTGCAGGCTGGGAAGCGAGCACCCGGCCCGCTCCGCGACGGCGTCCAGGGTCACCGCGCCGAGGCCGCGCTCGGCGACGAGTTGCGCCGCCGCCTCGATCGCACGCTCGCGGACCGGCCGTCGGCCGCCGGGGTCGACGCCCGCCCGCCGGACCGCCTCGTCCAGCGCTCCCCGGGAGCCGCCCAGCCGGCGCAGCAGCGTGCTGCGGGAGACGCCGGCCTCCGCCGCGATCGCCGTCAGCGGGACGTCCGCGACGTCCCGGCCTCGCTCCCTGGCCGCCGCCAGGACCACTGCCACCAGATCCGACAGCTGTTCGTGTCCCTTTTCCTGCACATTCTGCTCCCGCATGTGAAACATCGTACTACTTGACATCTGAGACCGTTCCAAAGACTCTATTTATGGGAGTTCCATCCGGAGCGAGGGGAGAGCATCATGAGCGTCGTCATCTCCGGGGGCGGACCAGCCGGCATGATGCTGGGCCTGCTGCTGGCGCGGGCCGGAATCGAGGTGACCGTACTGGAGAAGCACGACGACTTCCTGCGTGACTTCCGCGGCGACACCGTCCACGCCTCCACCGTGCGGCTCATGGATGAGCTGGGCCTGGGCCGGAAGCTCGCCGCGCTGCCGCAGAGCAGGCTGGGCAACATGGAGCTGCCCGCGCCGGACGGCGGCCAGGTGCGGCTGACCGACTTCGAGAGTCTGCCCGCGCCGTACAACTACATCGCGATGATCCCGCAGTGGGACCTGCTCAACCTGCTCGCCCAAGAGGCCCTGCGGGAGCCGACGTTCACCCTGCGGATGAACACCGCGGCGACCGGGCCGATCCGGGAGGGCGGCAAGGTCGTCGGCGTCCGCTACCGCACCCGGGACGGCGAGGAGGGTGAGATCCGCGCCGACCTCACCGTCGCGGCCGACGGCCGCAACTCCGTGCTGCGCCGGGACGCCGGTCTCGTACCCCAGGAGTTCCCGGTCCCGTTCGACACCTGGTGGCTCCGGCTGCCCAGGCACGTCGAGGAGCAGACCCAGGAGCCCAGGCTGGTCCCGGCGTTCCGGGCCGGCGAGTTCGCGCTGAGCCTCACCAGGAACGACTACTTCCAGATCGCTTACTTCACCGCGAAGGGATCCGACGCCCGTCTGCGCGACGAAGGTATCGAACGCTTCCGGGCACGGATCGCCGGTCTGATGCCGCAGTACGCGGACCGGGTCGACCGGCTGCCGAGCATGGATGACGTCCACCTGCTCGATGTCCGGCTCAACCGGCTTCAGCGCTGGTACGCCGACGCTCTGCTGTTCATCGGCGACGCCGCCCATGCGATGTCCCCGGCGGGCGGCGTGGGGATCAACCTCGCCATCCAGGATGCGGTCGCGGCGGCCACGCTGCTTGCCGAACCGCTGCGCAGGGGCCGGCTGACCACCGCCGACCTGGCGAAGGTCCAGCGGCGGCGGTGGCGACCCACGGTGATCATGCAGCGGGTGCAGCTGATGCTGCACGACGGCCTCTTCGCCCCGGTCCTCACCGGCAGCCGGGTCGGCCCACCCGCCTCGGTGGTCCTGGCCGCCCGGCACGTCCCCTGGTCCCGCCAACTCCCGTCCCGTCTGATCGCCTGGGGACCGCGACCGGAGCACGCCCCGGCCTTCGCCCGCCGTTGAGCCGCCTGTGAGGCCGAGTGCAGGCACAGCCCGGTCCGGTCGGCCGAGATCCCTCCATCGGCGTCCCGCACGGGCGCACCAGGGCCGGCAGCAGTCGAGTGGTCCGAACGAAACCGCTCAGGGCCGGGGCCTTTCGTTCGGATGACCGTGGGATACCGTTCGGATGCAGCTGCTCGGTCCACCCGAGCTGCGTCAACGGCCGGACACAGGGGGCGCTTCGAGGGGAATCACATGCTGGAGGTACTGGGACTGGGGCCGGCTGAGGAGGCCGTCTACAGTGCGCTCCTGGCCCGCCCCACAGCCTCTGCGCAGGATCTCGCGCGGCAGACCGGGCTGGAGCCGGCCGAGAGCACCCGCATCCTGCTCGGCCTGGCGGCACGTGGCCTGGTCGCGCTCGCCACCGAGGCCGACAGCGGGGCACCTGACATGGCCGGCTGCGAGGCCGGCCGCCGGCCCGACCGCTACCGGCTCACACCTCCCTCGGTGGCCCTGGCCCCGCTCCTCGTCGAGCAACGCAACGCGTTGCACCGGGCCGAGGCCGCGTATTCGATGCTGACCGAGCAGTACCGCAGTACGGCGGCACATGCTGCGGGCAGCGTCGTGGAGGTGGTCGTCGGCGTGGAGCAGGTCGCGCACCGGTTCCACCAACTGCAGCAGGGTGCCCAGCAGGAGTTGCTTGTCCTTCTCAAAGGCGCCCCCATCGCGGTGCCTCGCGAGGACGCCGACCCGTCGGAGAGTTCCGCATTGGGTCGCGGCGTCGACTTCCGCGTCGTGGCTGCCAAGGACTACCTGGACGACCTCGATGTGGCGAGGGACCTGCGGGCAGCCATCTCGGCGGGCCTCCAGCTTCGCGTGGTCGACTCGTTGCCGCTGAAGATGGTCGTGTCGGACCGGGATCGTGCCATGGTGCCACTGGACGTGGCGGACTCCGACGGCGAGCCGAGCGCCATCGTGGTGCACCGTAGCGGGTTGCTGACGGCTCTGGTTCATCTCTTCGAGAGGGAATGGGTGCACGCCCGACCGCTGTACACGACGGCCACGGGTGTGCGCATCGAGGCGGAAGCCGATCCGCAGCCGACGGAGGGCGAACTGGAGGTCCTCTCCCTGCTCTTGGCCGGGATCTCCGACCGCCGCGCCGCCTCTCAACTCGGCCTCTCCATACGCACCGTGGAGCGGCGGACACGCCGTCTGATGGACCTCGCAGGAGCGGACTCGCGCCTCCAACTCGGATGGCACGCGGCACGCGCGGGCTGGCTCTGACTCCCCTCTGCGGGACGTCCACCGGCCCGACGGCTCGCGGGACCGGAGACCGGGCAGACATCGCCCTGGAAGGACACGCACCACCCTCTCGCCCCCGTGGGGCCGACACGCCGCCGCATGTGACCGCGTGACGGGTAACCGACATGCGGCAAACCCGCCACGCGTGGCGCCCCTGTGACATCCGCGTGTCTGCCAGGCTGCGGCGTCAGCACAGCCGGTTCACGGGATCAGATGGGGAGATTCATGCGTTCCATAACGCGCGTAGCCTGGGGAGCGGCGAGCGCTGCCGCCCTGGCTGTCACCGCGGTGACACCTTCCGGGGCAGCGGATGCGCCGCCCCACGGTACCTCGGAGAAACACCCCCTCGTCGGCAGCGAGGCCGCACCGAAGGGCGGCAAGCGGGCCACCGTCACGCTCGTCACCGGCGACAAGGTGATGGTGATCACGGACGCCTCGGGTCGCAGCTCGGCGGCCGTGCTGCCCCACAAGGACGGCACACAGCCGATGTTCCAGACCCGGCAGATGGGTAAGGACCTCTACGTCTACCCCGAGTCCGCCTCCGGGGCGATCGCCAAGGGCAAGGTCGACGAACAGCTGTTCAACGTCACGGGCCTCATCCGCCAGGGCTACGACGACGCACACACCGACTCGCTGCCACTCATCGCCACCTACAACGAGCGGGTGAACGTCGCCGACGCCGCACCGGCGGCCCCTCGCGGTTCCGAGCGTGGCCTGAGCCTGCCCGCAGTGGACGGCGTCGCGCTGAAGGCGGGCAAGGACACGGCTGTCGACTTCTGGCAGGACATCAGCAACCCCCACTCACGTTCTGCCTCCGCGCTGAAGAAACTGTGGCTGGACGGCAAGGTCAAGGCCACGCTTGACCGGTCCACCGCCCAGGTGCACGCGCCGGAGGCATGGGCGGCCGGCTACGACGGCAAGGGCACCAAGGTCGCCGTGCTGGACACGGGCGTCGACGCCGAGCACCCGGACCTGGTGAACCGGGTCGCCGCGACCAAGAACTTCACGGACGCCGCGAACACGGACGACCGGGTGGGCCACGGCACCCACACCGCCTCCACGGCCGGCGGGTCCGGAGCGGCCAGCGACGGCCGCAAGAAGGGTGTCGCGCCCGGGACTTCCCTGCTCATCGGCAAGGTCCTCAATGACGAGGGCTACGGCCTGGACTCCTGGATCATCGCGGGTATGCAGTGGGCCGTGGACCAGAAGGCCGACGTCGCCTCCATGAGCCTGGGCAACCCCACAGTGGGCGACTGCACCGACCCGGTGGCCCAAGCCACGGCGCAGCTCTCGCAGAACACGCACACGCTGTTCGTCGTCGCTGCCGGCAACGCGGGGCCGAAGAGCGAGACCGTCTCTTCCCCCGGCTGCGTGCCGAGCGTACTGACAGTCGGCGCCGTCGACCGCGACGACACCACCGCGTCCTTCTCCAGCCGCGGTCCCGTGGCCGTCACCCACACCCTCAAGCCCGAGATCTCCGCCCCCGGCGTCGACATCTCGGCGGCAAGCGCGGGCGGTCGCGGCGTCTACGCCTACCGGACGATGTCCGGCACCTCCATGGCCACCCCGCACGTCGCGGGCGCCGCCGCGGTCGTCCGCCAGGCCCACCCGGACTGGACCGCGCAGCAGATCAAGGCCGCCCTGGTGTCGTCCGCCCGCACCGGCGGCAAGGTCGCCGGCGCCGACCAGACCGGCGGCGGAGTCCTCGACGTGTTCGGCGCGGTGAACCAAAAGGTGCTCTCCGCGCCCGCCGTCCAGGCCGGCAGCTACAACTGGCCGCAGGACACGTCGGACCGCACCACCGTTGAGATGCCCTTCACCAACACCGGCGACAGCGACATCACCCTGAACCTGAAGGTCAGCGGTGTGCACGGCAACGACGGCAGCGATGTCCGCTCCAGTGTGATCAGGCTGGAGGACGGCAAGGTGAGAGTCCCCGCGGGGGCCACCGTCCAGGTGCCGCTTCGGATCGACCCCACCGCCCACCTCAAGGACGCCCAGTACGGTGCGGTAACCGGCCGGATCATGGCCACCGGCGGTGGAGTGCACGTCTCCGTGCCCGTCACCCTCTACGTCCAGCCGGAGACGGCCACGCTCCGGGTCAAGGTCATCGACCGCGACGGCAAGCCCGCGACGGGCCTCTCCTCCCTGGACCTCGTCAGCCTCGACACCAACACGGGTGAGCGCCGCAGCAACTCGGGGGCGGCCGACCAGACGTACCGCGTTCGCCCGGGCGACTACGCCCTCAGCACCTTCGTGGCGTCGTATGACGCGGACAACGCAGTCGAGTCGGTCAGCTACCTGGCCAAGCCGCAGCTGAGGATCACCGGTGACACCACCGTCCTCCTCGACGCCCGCAAGGCCCACCAGCTGAGCCTGCACACCGACCGTCCCTCGACGGTGAACAACACCACGTTCAGCTACGCCCGCACGTGGGACGACACCTGGCAGCTCTCGGGATCGGTCACGGCCGACAAGTCCGTCCACAAGTTCTACGCAGACGTCGACGGACGGGCGAAGGACGGCACCTTCGAGTTCCGGCCCACCTGGCGTGCGGCCGGCTCCGAGGACGGCTCGCCGTACGTCTACAACCTGTCGTTCCCGACCCCTGGCCCTCTCAGCTCCGACCAGGTCTACAAGCCGAAGGACTCCCGGCTGGCCCAGGTCCGCGAGACATGGAAGGCCATGGGCAAGGAAGGCGACTACATCGACGCCATGTTCCTCCGGCCCTCCGGGAGCGGCGGCTCCCACATCCCCGTCAGCCCGTACGGCGAGGTTCATGCGCCCACCACCCGGACCGCCTACTACACCACCGGCGAGGACGCCTGGCTCCACGGCGCGATGACCAGCTTCCCGTTCGCCGCGTTCATGAGTGACCAGCCGCGCACCTACCGGGCCGGGCAGCGGAGCAGCGAGGAGTGGTACGGCGGTCCGATGAGCCCGGTCGCCCCTCGGGACGACGAGGGCAGGCCGGTGCTGGCCGCCGAGCGGCAGGGCGACATGATCGGCATCCAGACGGCGCTCTGGGCCGACGGATCCGACGCGCACTGGTCCTTCGGCGGGTCGTTCGGCGACCTCGGCAAACTGGCTCTGAAGCGCAACGGTGAACAGATCGCCACCAGCGCCTGGCCCTACGACGCGTTCAAGGTGCCGGACGAGGACTCCGCGTACGAACTCACGCAGAGTCTGCAGAAGATCCCGTCCTCGGACAAGAACTGGCTGCGCTCCATGGCCGTCGCCACCACGTGGAGCTTCCGCTCCCACCGGGAGCCCGACGTCTCCTCGCGCGGGCTGCCGATCCTCTTCCCGAGGTACGAGCTGCCGGTGGACGCCATGAACACCCTGCCGGCCAAGAGCGGCATCAAGGTCGGCCTGTCGGTCGAGGGCCATGCCGGATACACCCCGGGCGCGATCACGGCCGCCTCGCTGTCCTACTCCTACGACGACGGCGACACCTGGAACCAGGCGCCGACCGAGCAGCGGAACGGCAAGTGGACGGCCGTCCTCGACCACACCGGCGCCGCCGGCAAGCAGGTCATGACCAAGGCCACCTTCACCGACGACAAGGGCAACGCGGTCACCCAGACCATCACCCGCGCCTACGACGTCCGGTAACCACACTCACCCCCACACAGTCCGGCCGGACGGTCTCCCGCAAGGGGTTGCCGTCCGGCCGGCCTCACACCCTCGGTTGCGCCGAAGTGGCACGCGAACGGCCTCAAGTGGCGGTAACCCCCTGAATCACCCGGATGGACGCACTTCAGCGCGGTACGGCCAGCCTCCCTCCGGCATTTCCAGCAGATTGGATGATCGAGACCGCCCGTCCGTCGCGACAGGCGGCATTCGCACCGTCCGATCACACCGCCACCGGGGGGATGCTCGCATGTTCCGTTCGTTGCGTGCGGCGCCGGTCCCTGTGGGGAGCCGCGCGGACCGGGACGACAGCAACACGATCCGCACGCCCCCCACGCGTGCTGTCGTCCTGGTGACGGTCGCGGCGACGGTGGTGACGATCGTCCTGGGCGCGGTGACCGGGACCGCCGTGCTCCTGTTGGGGCTGCTGGTGTTCCTCCCCGCCTTCGCCGCCGCGCTGTGCGCCCCACGCCAGACGGCGCTGGTCTCCGCTTGGGTGAGCGTCGTCGTCATCGTGCCCGTGGCCCTGTCCGGGGAGCATCTCGGCGACCGGGTGACCCTGGCCCTGTTCGCCCTCGGCTTCGGCGCGCTGGCCGTCTACGGATCCTGGCTGCGCATCACACGCGAGGGGGCGCTGGTACGTCTGCGGTCGACCGCTGCCGCGATGCAGCGGCAGATCCTGCGCCCGCTGCCGCTGCTCACCGACGACGTTCTCGTGGACGGCGTGTACGAGCCGGTGCAGCAGGACAAACTCGTCGGCGGCGACATCTACGACGTCGCGGCCACCCCGTGGGGTACCCGGGTACTGATCGGCGACGTCCAGGGCAAGGGACTCGCCGCCATCGGCATGGCCATCGACGTGGTGGGGGCCTTCCGTGAAGCCGCTCACCGCGAACCGACGGTGACCGCGCTCGTGGACTCGCTCGAAGCGGCGGTGGTCCGCCACAACGGCTACGCGGAACAGCGCGGCGAGCCGGAACGATTTGTCACCGCCGTCGTCCTGGCGGTGGGCACCAGCTCCGAGGCACAGCTCGTCACGTGCGGCCACATCCCGCCCTACCTGTTGCACGACGGGGCAGTGACCGCCGTGGGCGCCGGGACGGAGCATGCACCGCTCGGCCTGGCAGACCTCGTCGACGAGCCGCGCACGGTGTCCTGGTTCCCGTTCCCCGCCGGGGCGACGTTGCTGCTGTGCACAGACGGTCTCACGGAGGCCCGCTCCCCCACGGGCACCTTCTATCCGCTTGAGGCACACCTTGCCGGCCGCGTCGACATCACCGAGGGCCGGCTCGCCTCTTCACTAGTCGACGATGTCCACGCCTTCACCAAGGGCGCGCAGCAGGACGACCTTGCGGTGCTCGCCGTGCGCCGCTCGCCGCACCGGATCGGCGCAGGGCCCCAGCCGCAGGTCGATCACCGTACGACCGCGCAACGGCTTGGTCCCGGAGAGCAGTTCCTGCATGACGCTCACCGCGGACCCGCAGAGGATCACCCGAGGCCCGGGTCCTGAACCAGTGCCGGTGCCACACTGACGCTCGTCGTCAAGCTGCTGAAGCAGCCTGGAATCTCGGGCGAGTGCTGGAGGAGATGCGGCAGTTCATCGACGACCAGCAGTGGGGTCCGCGAACGAGCCGTGACATCAAGGGCGTTGGACAGCACCTCACGCCAGTCGGCCAACCGCAACGTTCCGGGGCGCAAACCCGCATGGGCCGCGATAGCGTCGCTGAACCGTTGAATCGCCGGTAGCCGCCCCTCCTCCCGCACCGCGGTGTGTTCAAACACTCTGGGTAACTGCACCCGCTGGGGTTTCGTTCAGCGGTTTCGAGGCCACCTTCGCGGCCCCACGACACTCACCACCGGTCGGCCACACCGGCAGATCACGAGCGTCATACGAGCGTCAGGAATCGCGAGAACTGAGCTTCCTCATACCGCCCCACCCGTCACTCCAGCACAACACCGCAGGTGAAGCGACAGCAGCGGCCTCGACCTGTTGGATCCCCCGAAACAGGTCGAGACCTCCCTGCGCCACTACAAAACCGCAGGTCAGGCACCCTTCCCCGCCTTCTCCAGGATCGCCACGCACTCCACGTGATGCGTCATCGAAAAGATGTCGGCCTGGGCGTGGCTCATAAAACCCCAGGTCAGAGGCGGTTTTCTGGCCCTCCCCCCTTCACGAAGGCGCCACGAGCGTCAAATGAGCGTCACGGCCCAGAAATCATCCGCCTGGGGCGGAGCAGCTGCGGTCGCGCACGGCTCCCCCTCTGCCCGTCGACGTGGACGCGCCAATCGACCGCACAGGAAGTACGAGGAGGAGCCCAACGCGGTCACCTTGCCCTCGGCCCACCCGCCAAGAGCTGGTATTCCTACTCGTACAGCGACCGAGCGCGAAGGGCGTCGGAGTCCTGGCTGGGCTTCTCCTGCAAGATCTCGAACACCTCGCTGCGGAAGCCGAACGCCAGGACCTGGAACAGGTACTCCTCGAAGTCGAGCGGCGACGCCGGTGCTTCTTCTGGGGCCTGCGCCTGCACCTGCTCTGCACACCCGGCGGCCTGCCCATCGCCTGGGCGCCGGCCAACCCCAAACTCGACGAACGTGAAGTCCTCGCCGACGTGCTCACCTCGGACACCGACCTGCTGTTCGCCCACCCCGGGCAGACCATCATCGGCGAAAAGGGCTACGTCTCCAAACGCCTCGACGTCTTCATGACCGGCCACGGCCTGACCCTGCTCAGGCCGAGCTACCGCAACAACAAGCCCCGGCCGGGCGAGCAGTCCCTCAGGCCCATCCGCCAGCTGATCGAGTCGGTCAACGACACCCTCAAAGGGCAACTCGACCCCGAACGCCACGGCGCCAGGACCCCAGCCGGAGTCCTGGCCCGCGCCGGCCAACGAATCCTTGCCCTCACCGCCGCGATCTGGCACAACCGAGCCACCGGACAACCGATCACACGACCCCTGATCGCCTACGACCACTGACCACCACTTCGGACTTAGAGGTCGCGCGGATAGGCGCGGTTGGGGACACCGGCAACAGAACGGGCACAGGTCCGGGTGATCATGGAGTTGCGACGCTCTGTGATCGCTGAGGAGGTCTGTGCTCGCGCTTCCGTCATGGCTAACCGAACCGCTCTGGGACCAATTCGCGGCACTGCTGCCCGAGCAGCCGGAGTACCACCCAGACCATCCGCTTGGCTGCCACCGCCGACGTATCAGCGACCGGATCGTCTTCGACAAGATTCTGCAATTGCTGCGCTTCGGCTGTTCTTACGAGGCGATCGCCGACACAACCTGCTCGGCCACCACGATCCGAAGCCGCCGCGACGAGTGGATACGACAGGGCGTCTCCGCCCGGCTCAAGCAGATCGCGCTCGACTCCTACGACCGGATCGTCGGTCTCGTCCTCGACCAGATCGCCGCCGACCATGACCACACGCCTATCCGCGCAACCTCTTAGCCGACCGTCAAGGCGCCGACCTTGAAGCTGTCGCCGCAGACGCTGAAGTAGCCGCCCTGCGAGCCGTCCGCCTTCAGCACGTTCACCGTGGTGTCCGGCTGCTTCGGCAGCCCGACCTTGACGGTGGACGCGCCCATCGGGCAGGTGTCGCGGGCGGTGCCCTCGGTGTTCAGGTTGTTGTAGCCGATGTCCGCCGTCGCCGAGCCGCCCGCCGGGATGTCGACCGCGTCCGAGCCCTCCTCGGAGTTGTCCGCGGAGATCGGGCCAGCCTTGTTCTCGTCGTCGGTTGCGGTCACCGTCGTGGGACCGACGACCGTACAGGTGGCACCGGAGGTGTTGGTGAGCTTGAGGGTGCCGTTGGCCGCCTGCTGCTCGGTGGCCTGATGATCGCTCATGAGGAACTTGATCGAGACCGTCTGGAGGGTGCAGGCCGCAGTGGCACCGCCGCCCGCGCCCTTGGACGAGCTGCCGCCGCCGCTCGTGCTCGAGTTGGTCCCGGACGACGCCTTGGGCGAAGCCGCGGTCGAGTCCGTCGCCGCGGTCGAGTCCGACGCCGAGGCCGAGTCCGACGCGGGGGCGGACGAGCCGGCAGCGGCGTCGGCCTCGTCGCCGCTGTTGCAGCCGGTGAGCACGAGCGCGGAAAGTGCGGCGAGAGCGCCGACGGCTGCTATGCGGGTACGAGCACGAGTTCGCATGAACTTCCTTCTTCTCCGTCAAAACCTGAGAGCCAACTGAAGAAGACAGGATGATCTACGAAACCGTACTGGCTGCATATGCCAGGTAAATAATCACCAAGTCCACACCATCTCAGCCCAAGATCGTTGCCAATACCCGCGTGGCCCGCTCCACTTCCGCGAACCCCAGGTAGAGCGGCGTGAATCCGAACCGCAGCACGCCAGGCGCACTGAAGTCGCCGACGACACCCTCCGCGATCAGGTCAGCCATGATGGAAGCGCGGGCACAGACCTCCTCGGTGATCACAGAGCGTCGCAACTCCATGATCACCCGGACCTGTGCCCGTTCTGTTGCCGGTGTCCCCAACCGCGCCTATCCGCGCGACCTCTTACTCGTCCAACCCTTCCCTGCCACTTGAAGGGCACGGACCGTTTACACGGCCGGGGTGAGTTCGGCGCGGCCGAACAGCAGCGCGTAGCCGGTGGGGAGCTGGTGGAGGATGCGGGTGATCAGGTCGGGGCCGGCATGGGCGGTGACGGCCGCGAAGACGGAGCCGGTGTCCCAGCGGGTGGTGGCCAGGGATGCGCCGGAGCGGGCGGCGAGGTCCTTGACGAAGGCCCAGCCGGTCAGCGGCTGGGTGTCGGGGATCTGCGCGGTCAGGGCACGTGCGGCCTCCAGGGGCAGGCAGGCGGCCAGGTCGACGCGTTCGTCGCCGGTCAGCTGGCGTCCCAGCCCCGAAAGGACCAGGCGGACGGCTTCCTCGGCTCTCTGGCGGGTGGGGTAGGCGCCTTCGTAGCGGACCTTCTCCAGCATCTGCTCATACGCCGTCGAGTACGGCTGCTGATGCTCAAGCGGTACGCGCACGTCGGTGATCACTGCGGTGGATGCCTTTCGTCAAGCCAGGGTCGGGTGGGTGCCGGTGTGCGGCACCGGTGGTCAAGTCGATTGGGGGCGGCCGAAGAGGAGGTCGTAGCCGACGGGGAGCTGGAGCAGGATCTGCCCCAGTAGGTCGTCGCCAGCTGTGTCGGCGACCGTGGACAGTACGGCGCCGACGTCCCAGGTCGCGGTCTGCTCGGTGGCGCCCTCGATCCAGGCCGCGGTCGCCCGCACGAACCGCTCCGGCGACAGTGGTTCGGCGCTCTGGAGCGGGTTGAGGAGGATCAGGGCGAATTCCTCCGGCAGGCGTGCCGCCAGCCGGGCGCGGACTTCGCCGACCAGGTGCGCGCCGAGCAGGGCGAGCACCACACGGGCCGCGCGCTCGGCTTCCTCCACAGTGCCGTACTCGCCGCATTCCTTGACGTGGTCGAGAAACGCTTCGCGTCGCAGTGTCATCTCGGCCGCCACCCCTTCTTGTTCTTCAATCTCCCCACGGGGGTGCGGAGGACGGGGTGAGGGGGAGATCAGATGCCCGTCCTCCGCACCGATCTGGCCGGTGTCAGCCGGAGATCTCCTTGGTGCCGGATCCGACGCCGATGGAGATCTTGCGGGGCTTGGCGCGCTCGGCGATCGGGATGCGCAGGGTGAGCACGCCCGCGTCGTAATCGGCCTGGATGTGCTCGGTGTCGAGGGTGTCGGCGAGCACGATCTGGCGGGAGAAGACGCCCAGCGGCCGCTCGGACAGCTCCATCTGCACGTCGTCGGCCTTCGCCACCGGCCGGCGCTCGGCCTTGACGGTGAGCATGTTCCGTTCGACGTCGATGTCGATCGCGTCCGCGGTGACGCCGGGAAGGTCGAAGGCCACCACGTACTCGTCGCCCTCGCGGTAGGCGTCCATCGGCATCGCCGATGGCTTCGACCAGGTCCCCGGGCCCAGCAGCTGCTGCGTCAGCCGGTCCAGCTCACGGAAGGGGTCAGTGCGCATCAACATCGTGAAAACACCTCCAGCAGGTTCAGGCAGTTACTGCCAATGCGCCTCACTGACACCCTTGTAACATGTCATCCAATGGATGACAAACATGATGTCGTCAGCTCGATGACAATCTCAGGGAGGTGTCCGTGACCCCGGCCGACCAGCCGCCCACGACCGGCACCGACGCCCACAGTCCGGCGTCGTTCCTCGCCGCCGCGGCGGCCCTCAACGCCGTAGACGACGCCTTGCGCGAAGCCCAGCAGGAGGCCCCGAACGCCTCCGATGCCGGACCGGGCCCGGAGCAAGCCCTGGCCTCACTGATGCTGTTGCGGCAGGTCCGCGAGCAGCTCGCCGGATGGGAGACCGGCCTGATCGAAACCGCCCGCAACGCGGGCGCCAGCTGGGCCGACCTCGCCCCGCCCCTCGGCGTCGCCAGCCGCCAGGCCGCCGAGCGGCGCTATCTGCGCGGCCGCCCCGGCCCCGCCGGGACTACCGGCGAACAGCGTGTGACGGCCACCCGCCAGGCCCGTGCCGCCGACCGCACCACCGCCGCCCGGGCCCGTCGCAATGCCGCCGACCTGCGACGTCTCGCCGGACAGATCACCGCGCTCACCGACCTACCTGCCGCGGCCCGCCGCCCGCTCAGCGAACTCCACGCGGCCCTCGCCCACGACGACCCCTCCGACCTCATCGCCCCGCTGACCGCCACCCGCCCCCACCTTGCCGCCGCGCACCCCGACCTCGCCGCCCGGCTCGACACCCTCACAGCCCCGTAGCACGAATCAACGCCAGCCGCCCGCCGGCGACGCCGGGCCCGTGGTCTTCAGATTGCCGACCCGGCCGCACCGGCCGCCGCCGACCGTGCGGATTCCGCCTCGGGCGGAGTGCGGGGGCTCGACAGCGCGGCCACTGCGGCGGCGAGGCCGAGGTGGGAGTTCATCTCCAGCTCGAACCGGCCGCAGGGGGTTCGGCAGATCGAGCAGAGCCGTGCAAAGTTCGTCACCGGAAAGGACGGAGCTGGCGGCGGGCCGCCGGCCGTGTATCGAAAGCGCGGACGGGCCGGGCCGGGTGATGCCCCGATCCGACCCGTCCGCTCTCTGCTAGAGGTCGAGCTGATGCTGGTGTGTCGTGTGCGTGGGTGTGTAGCCGAGACCGTCGTTGATCTGTCTCATGTGCGTGTTGCTGTCGGCGGTGTCGGTCAGGAGGCCACCGAGGTCCGGATAGTCCCTACGGGCCTGTCGGATCGACTCGGCCTTCATCCACCGGCCGAGGCCGTGTCCACGGTGCTCGGGCAGCACACCGGTGCCGTAGTGCTGGCCGTCACCTGCGCCGTTGCCGGGGATGACGAGTTCGGTGAACCCGGCGATCGAGCCGTTGGAGGTGTCGATGGCGACGACGGTGTACAGGTGGTCGCCGCGCTGTTCGACGGCCTTTGCCGCGGCCCGCACGCGGTCCACGTCCCAGGTCACGATGCCGTAGTCGGCGTCGTCCATGGGCATGTCGTCCATGGCGCGGCGTGAGGCGGCGAACGTCTGGGCGAGGTCGTCGGGGACGGTTCCCTGCCATGACATCAGCCGGTAGCCGGAATACGGACGCTCGATGATCTCGGTGAGGACGGCGGTGTCCACGTCGGCCAGCGGCAAGCGGGTGTACCTCAGGGCAAGGACCTTCCGGAAACCGCCCGCTGCCAGGAAGTGGTCACCGGGCGATCCAGCTTCTGCCTGCGCGACGACGCAGCGTCGGGCGTTGTCCCGGGCGGTGGCCACGGCGCTGTCGAGGAGCCGGGAGCCGACGCCCTTGCGGCGCTCCGCGGGATGAACACGGAGGTCGAGCTCGGCCAGGTGCTCTTGTCCGCCATCGAACAGGCGCAGAAAGGCCGTCCCGACAGGGATGGAATCCGCGTCCGACGCCAGCCAGGCAAGACGCCGGCCGTGCGGCCCGTGAGCAGGGTCGGTCAGTGGGGTGATGCGAAAGGACAAGGTGTCTCCGTCGTGTGGAGGTGGCAAAGGTCAGTACGCGAGCTCAACTCCTGGGCACTCCTGCGCATGTGCTCCACACCTCCTCGTCGACGGCGCCGGCCTGCACCGATGCAGGCGGCTGGGTGAACCTAGCTGGCCGATCGGCTCCTGGGCAACGGGTTAACGAAAAGGCCGTGCGCGTGTGTGGTCACAGTCACTCGTTGATGGCCGCGACGAGGACGGTCGCCTCATAACGGACCGCGAGCTTGCCGTATCTCGTGGCGACAGCCCGGTTTCTCTTGAGTCGGTTGATCCCGCACTCGACCGCACGGCGCTCGCGGTAGTCAACCGGGTCAAAGCGCGGCGGCCGGCCGCCGCGAGAGCCCAGCTTCTGACGGTTGCGCGCCTGGTCGGCCTTGTCCGGGATGGTGCAGCGGAGGGCCAGCGATATCGGGGCGCACCACCATGACAGCCACGCCCGCTCGCCGTCTCGGTACGTCCCGGACGCAGACGCGACGTACCAGCCACGGTCACCCCAGAAACGGGCTCTTCCAAGATTTTCGTGTGCGGCCAGAACGCGAAGGAGTTGCCCATGCGCAGGCAGATGATCTGAAGCGATGCTGCTCGGGCGATGGAGGTTGGCCCTCCGGTGCCGCCCTGCGGAGGGAGGCTTCAAACCGCCTCAAGCTGCGTTGGTTGATGACCGTCGTGGTTAGCGTTGGGGAAAAGGCGCCCAAGAGGTGTCAGGTAGGGAGCAGGAGGTAAAGGCGGCACCTCTGGACCGTTGACCCGATGCATCGTCGCCTGCACAAACAGATGCTTGACGCCCCATCAGAACGAGCGTCAAATGAGCGTCACGAGCGTCATTTCGGCGTCAAGATATCGCCCGTAACGCCCACACCGCACATAATGTGCACGGACAAAACCGCAGGTCAGACGCCCTTCCCTGCCTTCTCAAGGATCGCCACGCACTCCACATGGTGCGTCATCGGGAACAGATCGAACGCCTGCATCCGCCGCGGTACGTACCCCGCCTCGCGGAAGTAGGCCAGGTCGCGGGCGAGGGCGGCGGGGTCGCAGGCGACGTAGGCGATGCGGCGGGGGGTGAGGGAGGCGAGGTGGGCGACGGTTTTGCGGCCGGCGCCGGCGCGGGGTGGGTCGAGGACGATGAGGTCGGCGGTGGTGATGCCGGTGCGGGGGAGGATCTGCTCGACCTTGCCGTGTTCGATGCGGACGCGGTCGAGGTCGGCGAGGTTGTGGCGGGCGTCCTCGGCGGCGCGCTTGCCGGATTCGACGCCGAGGACTGCGCCCTTGTCGCCGACACGTTCGGCGAGCGCACCGGCGAAGAGGCCGACGCCGCAGTAGAGGTCGAGGGCGGTGTCGCCCTTCTTCGGCATCAGGCCCCGCATGACGGCTTCGACGAGGACGTCGGCGGCCTTGGGGTGGACCTGCCAGAAGCCGCCGTTACCGACGCGCCAGGTGCGGTCGGCGGCGCGTTCGCGGACGAAGGGGCGGCCGTGGACGCGGTGGACGCCGCCGTCCTTCTCGTCGACGCGCAGGACCGAGACCGGCTTGTCGAGTTCGACGATCGGCAGGCGGCCGCCGGGGCGCGGGGTGAGGACGACCTGGCGGTCGTTCGAGCCCGTGGCGGCGATGGCCTCGACGGTGGCCATCTGCGGCCAGGTGCGCTTCTCGATGCCGAGTTCGGTGACGCCGGGGGCGGCGATCAGGCAGTGGTCGACGGGCTGCACGTCGTGGGAGCGGTGCTTGCGCAGACCGGCGTGGCCGTCGGCGTCGACGGCGTACTGGACGCGGGTGCGCCACGCCGGCACCTCGCCCTTGGCGACCTTGTCCCCGGGGGCGGGGGCGACGGTGCCGTCCCAGCGGGCCTCCTCGGGGGTGAGGCCGGCGAGACGCGCGAGCTGTTCGGTGATGACGGCGCCCTTGAGGCGGCGCTGCGCACCGGGCGCCGCGTGCTGCCAGTCGCAACCGCCGCACTTGCCTGGGCCGGAGAACGGGCAGGGCGCCTCGACGCGGTCCTTGGACGGGGTGTGGATCTCCACGGCGTCGGCGCGCAGGAAGCGGGCACCCTCGGCGCCCTCGGTGACACGGACCGTGACACGCTCACCGGGCAGCGCGTGGCGGACGAAGAGGACCTGGCCCTCGTCGGTGCGGGCGATGCAGTGGCCGCCGTGGGCGACGGGGCCGACCTCGACCTCGTACTCCTCGCCGACCAGCGACTTCTCGGATTCTGTCTGCATGGCGGGCGAAGCTCCAAAGGGTGGGGTCGGCGCGGCGGAGCCGCGGCCGGGTACGGCGGACGACAGCCTTCGATTCTACGTGCCGTCGCGCCGTGCCCCGTGCCGGGCGCATGTCGCGCGCCCGGCACGGCCCCGGTCACTTGCGGGGTGCGGCCTTGTCCTTCTTCGGCTGGCTGACCGGACCGCGGCGCACGGCGCCCGGCGCGTTCCACTCGGCGCGGCGGCGGGCGCGCTTCTTGGCCACCTCGGAGGAGTCCAGCTGCCAGGGCACGGAGGTGACCATGACGCCGGGGGTGAACAGCAGCCGGCCCTTGAGGCGCAGCGCGGACTGGTTGTGGAGCAGATGCTCGTACCAGTGGCCGACGACGTACTCCGGGATGTAGACGGAGACGACGTCGCGCGGCGATTCGCGGCGCAGCGACTTGACGTGGTCGACGACGGGGCGGGTGATCTCGCGGTAGGGGGAGGCGAGGACCTTGAGGGGGACCTCGATGCCGCGGCGTTCCCACTCGGCGCGCAGCGCCTTCGTATCGGCCTGGTCGACGTCGACGCTGACCGCCTCCAGGGTGTCGGAGCGCATCAGCTTGGCGTAGTTCAGGGCCCGCAAGGTCGGCTTGTGGACCTTGGAGACGAGGACGAGGGAGTGCACCCGGGAGGGGCGGACGATGTCGTCGTCGGGGGTGTCCTCGGCGGCGATCTCCTCGGAGACCCGGTCGTAGTGGCGGCGGATCGCGGTCATCGTGACGAAGAAGATCACCATGCCGAGGAGGGCCACCCACGCGCCGTGGGTGAACTTCGTCAGCAGTACGACGACGAGGACCAGACCGGTGAGGGTGGCGCCGAAGGCGTTGATCGCCCGGGAGCGGTGCATGCGGTTGCGCGCCGCCGGGGACTTCTCGGTGCGCAGATAGCGGTTCCAGTGCCGGACCATGCCGATCTGGCTGAGCGTGAAGGAGACGAAGACGCCGACGATGTAGAGCTGGATCAGCCGGGTGGAGTCCGCGCCGTAGAGGTAGACGAGGACGGCGGCGGCTCCGGCGAGCAGCACGATGCCGTTGGAGAACGCGAGGCGGTCGCCGCGGGTGTGCAGCTGACGGGGGAGGTAGCGGTCCTGGGCGAGGATCGAGCCGAGCAGCGGGAAGCCGTTGTAGGCGGTGTTCGCGGCCAGGAAGAGGACCAGCGCGGTCGCGGCCGCGAGGATCACGAAGAGGAACGAGCCGTGGCCGAAGACCGCCTCGGCGACCTGCGAGATGACCGGGTTCTGGGTGTATCCGGAACCGACCGGGTGGCCGTGGTCGAGCAGTTCGGTGGCGGGCTTCTCGGCCATCTTCACGCCGGTGGTCATGGCCAGCGCGATGATGCCGCAGAACATAGTGACGGCCAGGCCGCCCATGAGGGCGAGGGTGGCGGCGGCGTTCTTCGACTTGGGCTTGCGGAACGCCGGGACGCCGTTGGAGATTGCCTCGACGCCGGTGAGCGCGGCACAGCCGGACGAGAAGGCCCGCAGCAGCAGGAAGACCAGCGCGAAACCGGCCAGCCCGCCCTGTTCGGCGTGGATGGTGTAGCCGGCGGTGGGTGCCTTCATGTCGTGGCCGAGGACCAGTCCGCGGAAGGCGCCCCAGAGGATCATGAGAAAGACGCCGGCGACGAAGACGTACGTCGGGATGGCGAAGAGCTTGCCCGACTCCTTGACGCCGCGCAGGTTCATCAGCGTCAGCAGGACGATGACGCCGATCGCGCAGAGCGTCTTGTGCTCCACGACGAAGGGGATCGCCGAGCCGAGGTTCTCGACACCGGAGGCGATGGAGACGGCGACGGTCAGGACGTAGTCGACCAGCAGCGCGCTGGCGACGGTCAGGCCCGCCTTGGGTCCGAGGTTGGTGGTGGCGACCTCGTAGTCGCCGCCGCCGCTCGGGTAGGCGTGCACGTTCTGCCGGTACGACGCGACGACGGTGAACATCAGCACCACGACGGCGACCGCAATCCACGGGCTGAAGTGGTAGGCCGACGCGCCCGCCACGGACAGCACCAGCAGCACCTCGCCCGGGGCGTAGGCCACGGATGAGAGCGGGTCGGAGGCGAAGACGGGGAGAGCGATGCGCTTGGGGAGAAGGGTCTCGCCGAGCTTGTCGCTGCGCAGTGCGCGCCCGATGAGGATGCGTTTGGGCACGTCGGTCAGTTTGGACACGCAGAGGATGCTAAGCCTTCGTCCGGGGCGCGGCCCACCCGCCACCCGCCTCGCGGAAGTGCCGGGCTGCGGCCGCGCGGCGCCCTTCCGGGGCCTTCACCTTACGCGCACAGCTCCCTCACGGTGCCCGTACGGGCTCAGCCGGTGCGCCAGGTGCGCTTGATCCCGTCCCAGCGGCGGGCCTGCTCCGGGGTGAGGCGGCCGCGGAGCTCGGCGAGTTTGAGGAGGTTGGCCTCGGCACCGCCGGTGAGCGTCTGGGCCTCGGCGCGGTAGTGGTCGTCGAGCAGCGCCTCGGTCTCCGTGTCGTTCATCACGGGCACCAGCCGGGCAGCGATCTTGTTGGTGTTGCGGTACGAGCCCTGGAGCAGGAACGGCGGCTCGGTGCGGGTCGCGTCGGCCTGCGCGGCGGAGTCGATGTACGCGCGGTTGACGGCGAGGACGGTCTCCTGGACGCGCAGCAGGGTGCGCAGCACGGCGAGGATCTGGTCCAGCTCGGCGGGGGCGTAGGGGTGGACGAGGCGGTCGGCGTGGACGGTGGGGTCGCGGCGGGCGAGGCGGATGAGCAGGTCGGTGTCGGCACGGTCGCGGGTGGCGAGCGGCGCGAGGTGCGGGTTGGCGGTCAGCGCGTTCTCGATGTGGGAGAGAGCGAACAGCTCCTCCTTCCCGGCGAGGACGTCGCCGAGGTTCCACACGTCGGCACGGTTGGCGAGCATGTCGGGCAGCCGGAAGCGGTGGCCGGACTCGGTGTAGGGGTTACCGGCCATGGAGACGGCGAACCGCTTGCCGCGCAGGTCGTAGCTGCGGGCCCGGCCGTTCCAGACGCCTTCCATGCGGCGCTGGGCGTCGCAGAGCGGGATGAACTTCTGGAGGAGTTCGGGCGAGGTGTGCTGGATGTCGTCGAGGTGGAGGAGGACGTTGCTGCCCATCTCCAGGGCGAAGGAGATCTTCTCGACCTCGCGGCGGGCGGCGGCGTCGGGGGCGGCCGCCGGGTCGAGGGAGGTGGTGTGCTGCCCGAGCGCGGGGCCGTCGACCTTGACGAGGACGAGTCCGAGGCGGGCGGCGACGTACTCCAGCAGCGTCGTCTTGCCGTAGCCGGGCGGGGACAGCAGGAGCAGCAGGCCCTGACTGTCGGTACGGCGGTCGTCGCCCGCGGTGCCGAGCTGGGTGGCGAGGTTGTCGCCGATGAGCGGCAGGTAGACCTCGTCGATGAGGCGGTTGCGGACGAAGGCGGGCATGACCTGGGGGCGGTAGGAGTCCAGGCGCAGGCGGCGGCGTTCGGCGTCGAGGAGCGCGGTGCGGTGCCGGGTGTAGGCGCGGTGCGCGGGGACGCGGTGGGTGCGGAAGGTGCGGGTCCGGTCGAGGAGTTCGTCGAGGCGGAGCGGGAGGGTGCCGTCGGTGAGGGCCGGGTGGCTGCCGAGGAGGCCGTCGACGGTGCAGCCGACCGGGGCGTCGACGGGGCGGCGGGGCAGGTCGGGGCCGCACAGTTCGATGGCGGCGGCCTCGGGGAGGTCCGCGCGCGGCGCGCCGCGGTCGCCGGCGTAGCCGCCGAGCCAGGCGGTGACGAGCTGGTGGCGGGCGGCGAGGTCGTCGCCGAGGGCGGTGAGGTCGTCGGCGTACTCCTTGACGGCGGCGGAGCCGGGGCCGCCGAGGGCCTGGCGGAAGCCGGTGAGGAGGTCGCGGGCGGCGGCGCCGGTGGTGAAGCGGGGGCTGCCGTCGGCCAGCTCCTCGAAGAGGTACGTGCCCAGGGGGGCGAGGTCGTCGGGGGTGGCGTCGGACGCGGGCACCCCGGGTGTGTCGGCGCCCGCCTCGGGGGCGAGCCCGCTCAGCCCGGACGTGGTCAGGAAGGCGAGGGCGGCGCCGGTCAGCTCCGCGGCGAGGTCGGCGGGGCCGGTACCGCGGCCGAAGCGGGCGCGGGCCCGGGCCAGGGAGTGGGCGCGGGTGGCCCAGGCGGTGCGGGCCGCGGGGCCGGTGCCGTGGTGCCAGAACAGCTGGGCGGCGGCGCGGGTGGCCGGGGTGAAGCGGAGCAGTCCGGCGCCGGCCCGCAGCCGCAGCAGGGCGTCGAGGACGGCGGTGGCGTCCAGGTCGTGGACGCCGCGGTCGTACCCCTCGTCGTACCGGGCCTGGGCGGCGGCGCGTACCAGGTCGGGCAGGGTGCCGTCGGCCCGAGCCGCGTACAGCCCTTCCAGGGTCAGGCCGTCGTGGCCGGTCTCGGCGCGGTCGAGGAGGAGGGCGGCGAGGTGTTCGGCGCGGTAGACGGCCGGGGACTCGGAGGCGAGGGGCTGGTCGCGGAATGCCTGGAAGGCACCGTCGGCGGTGAGGCGGGCGTCGTCGGCCGGGGCGCGGTAGTCGGTGCCGGTGACGGCGAAGGCGAGGCCGTCGCCGTGCGGGACGAGGGTGAGGTCGAGGGGCTGGGTGTGGACGGCGAAGCGGTGGCGGCCCAGCCGGAGGGTGCCTTCGGGGCCGTAGAGGTCGGCGCGGTCGCGGAGCGCGCGGACGGCTTCCTGGCGGGCGGCGGCGAGGCGGCCCTCCAGCTCTCCGGCGCGTACCGGATCGGCGAGGGTGCGCAGTTCGGCGGCGGTGGCGCGGACCTTCGCGACGAGCGGGTCGGTGGCGAAGTAGGCGTGGATGTCGTCGGCGGCGGCCAGGGCGCGAGCGCGGCGGGTGACGGTGGCGAGGACGCGGGCGGCGGATTCGGCGAGCCGGTCGGTGTGGCGGGCGCGGGCGTCGAGCTGGGCCTGTTTGCGGGCGGCGAACGCCTCGTGGATCTCATCGCGCCGCTCCGCGATCCGGGCGAGGCGGGCGTCCTGCACCTCGTCGGCACCGCCGTCGGGGCCGCCGAAGCGGGCTTCGAGGTCCTCCACCTGGAGGAGCAGCGCGGCGAGCTGGGCGTCGCACTCCTCGGGGGTCGCGGCGTCGGCGAGCGCACCGGCGACGGACTGGCCGAGGAGGGCGAGCCGGGCGGCGAACTCCTCCTTGCCCTCGGTCTCGGCGAGGGCGCGGCGGCGGGCGTCGAGGGTGGCGCGGGCGCGGTTGACGGCGCCGAGGACGTCGCCGATGCGGCCGAGGACGGCGGTGCGGACGGTGGTGTCGTCCAGATCGAGGGTGGCGACGATGTCGGTGACGGTGCGCAGGCCCTCGGCGACCTCGTCGATACGGGCGGTGAGGGCGGCGGCGTCGGCGACGGTGGCGAGGGCGGACGCCTCGTCGGTCAGCGCGGCGACGGTGCGGTGGGTGGCGGCGAAGGCGTCGTCGGCGGCGAGGAAGGCGACGGCGCGGCGGGCGGTGGCGGCGAGGTCGTCGGTGAGGGTGGCGGAGAGCGTGTCCAGCGCGGCGAGGTCGACGTAACGGACCTCGCGCAGGCTCTCCAGGCGGCCCTGGGCGCGGCGCAGGGCGGTGAGGTGGCCGACCCAGGCGGCGGCGCCGTCGGGCTGTTCGCCGCGGACCCGCCGGACCAGCGCGGTGGTCTCGGTGGTGGCGCGCTCCAGCTGGTCCGCGGCGCTTTCGCGGAGCGCGGTGACCCGGGCGAACTCCTCGACGACCTGCGTGGCGGCCGCGCCGACGGCGGCGAGGGGTTCGGCGGGCGCCCCGAGGCCGGGGTCGGTGAGCCAGTGGTGGGTGTCGGCGGCGCGGGTGGCGGCCGCCGCGAGGGCGTCGAAGACGGCGGCGGACGGCTCCATGCCGGCGGCCATCCGGGCCACGCCGAGCAGGTCGGCGATGCCGGAGACGAGTTCGGCGTTGCCGACGCGGGCGAGCGGTCCGTCACCCTGCGGGCGGGCTGCGGCGTGCGCGTCGGAGGTGAAGGGGGTGCGCCAGATCTGCAGCGGGTGGACGCGGGTCGCCTCGGTGCCCGTCTCCCGCAGCACGGCGAGGGTGCCGTCGTCGAAGAGGGCGTGGCCGCGGCCGGTGAGCGGGGCAGCGGCCTCCTCGCGGATGACGTTGTACGGCAGCAGCAGGGTGTGGCCGTCGGCCGGGCGGCGGAAGACGTAGAGGACGTCCTCGCCGTTGGGCGAGCGCACCGCGCGGGCGAACTCCAGGCCGTCGGCGGCGGTCCCGAAGAGCTTGGTGGCGCCGGTGGCGAGGTGGTAGCCGCCGGGGAAGACGAGGCCCTGCCCGTCGGGGAGGGTGCGGCAGGCCCGGCCCACGGCGTCGATGCGGCGGGCGGTGCGGGTCCGTGTGTGGTAGACGAGGCAGCGGACGGCCTCCTCGTTGTACGGACGGATGCGCAGCAGGATCAGCGGGCCGGTGCGGGCGTGCTCCACCTCGGCGTCGGCGAGGGACTGGAGGGGTTCGTCGACGGGCTCGCTGTGGATGCCGTCGGGGGTGGTGGTGTCGTTCTCCGCCTTGAGGGTGAGGCGGCCGCCGGAGACGGAGACGTACACGGCGCCTTGGACGGCGATGTGCGGGTGGCGTCCGGCGACATGGTCCTCGCGGGTGGCGGGGGTGAAGGTGACGTCGTGAGCAGGCGGGTCGGTGAGGTCGCGTTCGCCCTGGTCGTCGAGGTAGGCGGGGGTGCCGTCGGCGGCCAGGCGCCAGCGCAGCACCCGCAGGTCGCCGGGGCGCTCGCCGGTGCGGAAGACGGCGAGCAACAGCGCGTCGGTGCGGCGCAGTTCGCGCAGCCGGGCCTGACGGTAGTAACGGTGCAGCTCGCTGACGTCGCGGCGGAAGCGCGGGTCGTCGAGGAGGCCGGGCAGCGCGCCGGGAGCGGCCGGGGCGAGGGCGTCGCCGTCGCGGCGGTACAGCGCGAAGACGTCATCGGGTCCGGGCTCGGTCACGGTGGCCGGCGGGTGGTGGCCGAAGAGCAGATGGCCGCCGACCTCGACGACATCGCCGGGCAGACAGGGCGCGGCGCTCTCCAGCCGCCCGGTGGCCCGCAGTTCCAGGCCCGCACCGCCGAACTCCTCGGTGCGGCGGGCGTTGAGGGACCGGGCCCGCTCGGCCAGCTCTCCCGCGGCGGCCAGCAGCCGGTCGCGCAGTACCTCGTACGTGCCGTCGCCGGGCGAGGCGTCCGGCGTGCGGTCCGCCGGGGCGTCCGGTGCCTGCTGCGCGCTGTCGGTGTTCACGTTCTGGCTCTCCCGGTTCTCTCCCGGTGACCCGGCACCGCTGCCGGGCCACCGGGCTGCTGACGTCGTACGGGCGGACGGGGCGGACGGGCGGACAGGCGGACGGGGCGGACGCCCGGCGGGCCGCGGCGCCCACCCCGTTCCCCGCCCCGTTCCCCGCCCCGTGCGGGCTACGCGACCGGTGCCGCGGAGCCGTTGACGGCGGCGGGGCCGTCCGGTGCGGCGGCGGCGAGGCCACCGAGGTCGCCGAGGCGCAGACCGTCCAGGCCGTGGGCGCGGACCGCGTCCAGCAGGCCACGGAGCGGAGCGGCCTGCGGACCGCCGCCGGCGATGAGGCGGCCGAGCGCCGCGGCGAGGGTGAGGTCGCGTAGTCCGGAGGCGCCGAGTCCGCCGAGCATCGCGCCGAGGTCACCGGTGAACGTCGAGTGCTCCTTGTCGAGCCACGGCGCCGCGACGGTGCGGACCGTCTCGGAGCGGTCGACGAGGGCATCGAGGCCCTTGGCGGTGCCGATGGAGCCGACGACCTTGTCGAAGAAGGCGCTCTCGCCGCCGACGATGTCGATCCGGGCGTTCTCCAGGCCGGTGGCGAGCACCGTCGCCTGCGCCTCGGCGACCTGCCGCCGTACGTCGAGCTCGGCCATCCGGATGTCCTTCTCGGCGGCGAGCCGCAGCCGGTACTCCTCGTGCTCGCGGCTCGCGGCGTCCAGCGCGGCCATCGCCCCGGCCTTCTCGGTGAGCCCGGCGGCCTCCGCCTTCAGCTTCTCGCCAATGGCGACCGCGTCGGCGTGCGCCTGCGCGGTGGTGCCCTCCGCCGCGGCCAGCGCCTTGGCGCGGGCGCCCTCCGCCTCGGCCCGCAACAGCGCCGCGGCGGCCTCGGCCTCGGCACGTCCGGACCGCTCGATGGCCTCGGCGTTCCGCTCGCGGACCTGGACCTCGGCGAGGCCGGCGGCGGCCGCCTCCGCCTGCGTGCCCTCGGCGAGCCGGATCTTGGCCTGGGCGTCCAGCTCGGCGGTCTTGTGCCGGGTCTCGGCGAGGGTGACCTCCTCGGCGGCGCGGTGGATGGCGGCCGCCTCCGCTGCCTCGGCCGCCTTGATGTCCTTGACCAGCCGCTCCTGTGCCTCGGCCTCCGCCCGGATGATCAACGACTGCCGCTCGCGCTCCGCCTCCTCGACGGTGCGCAGCTTCTTGATCTCCTCCTCCTGCGCGGCGACGGTCTTCTCGACGGCGATGCGCTCCCGGATGACGTCGGCGATCTCCCGCTTCTCCGCCTCGATCTCCTTGTCGGCGGCGATCCGGGTCAGCTGCGTCTCCCGTTCCCGGGCGATGACCTCCAGCAGGCGGTCCTTCTCGATGCGTTCGTTCTCGATGGCGACGATCCGCTCGCGGTTCTTGACTGCCACCACGACCTCCCGCTCGCGGTTCTCGTTCTGGATGCCGAGCGCCTCCTCCGTCTTGAGGTGCGCGGACTGGGCCCGCAGCCGCTCCTCGGCCTGCACCCGCGCCGTCTCGGCCTCCTCGCGCGCCCGGACGGTCTCGATCTCCCGCTGCTGCTTGATCTCCGCGTCGACCTGGCGCCGCTGGAGTTCGAGGACGGCCTCGCGGGCGTCGACGTTCTGCCGGGTGATCTCCTTCTCCTCGTGGCGCTGGAACTCGTTGGTGCGGACGTGCTCGATCGCGGTGAGTTCGGTGATCTTGCGGATGCCCTGCGCGTCGAGGATGTTGGCGGAGTCCAGCTGCGACAGCGGCGTCTGCTCCAGGTAGTCGATGGCCGCGTCCTCCAGGCTGTACCCGTTGAGGTCGGTGCCGATGACCGCGATGATCCGGTCCCGGAACTCGTCCCGCATCGTGTACAGGTCCTGGAAGTCCAGCTGCTTGCCGACGGTCTTGAGCGCCTCGGAGAACTTCGCGGCGAACAGCGCCTGGAGGGTGCTGTCGTGGCTGGCGCGTTCGGTGCCGATGGCCTGGGCGACCTTGACGACGTCCTCCCTCGTCTTGTTGACGCGGACGAAGAAGGCGATCCGGATGTCGGCGCGGATGTTGTCCTTGCAGATCAGGCCCTCGTGTCCGGTGCGGCCGATCTCGATGGTCTTCACCGAGATGTCCATCACCTCGGCCTTGTGCAGCACGGGCAGCACCACCGCGCCGGTGAACGTCACCTCCACCTTGCGGTACTTGGAGACGATCAGCGCCTGACCCTGCTGGACCTTGCGGTAGAGGCGGGTGACGGCGAAGACCGCGACCAGCACGATGAGGACGGCTACGGCGACAGCTACGCCGATTCCTATGGTGAGGGCATCCATCGATACATCCCTGTGTCGATTCGGGAGGGTGGCGACGCGTGGGGCCCGGCGCGCGGTGTGCGACAGCGCGCCCAAGGGCGGGCGGGGAGTGGTGCGGCCGGACGGCCGCGGCTCAGGCGACGGGTTTGTGCGGGTCCAGCGCGCCGTCGAAGGGCACGACCCGGAAGAACTCGCCGTCGGCGTCGTAGGCGTAGATGAGGGCGCTGCTGCCCGCAACGAGTCCGCTCTCGTCGGTGCGGACCTGGACGACGGCGGTGGAGCCGTCGTCGGCGCGGACCTCCGCCTGACCGAAGTCGGCGGCGACGCGGCCGGTGCGTACGGTGCAGACGCGGCCGATGAAGTCGTCGCGGGAGGCGACCTGTTCGGGCGGCAGCAGGCGGCGGGCGAGGCGCCCGGCGAGGTGAACCCCGGCCCAGGACACCGCGAGGGCGGCGAGCAGCGTGGCGCCGCGCGCGGGCCCCTCGGGCGTCAGCGCCGCACCGGCCAGGCACACCAGCCAGGCGAGGAGCAGTCCGAGCGACAGCGATACCGTCACTGGCAGTCCGGCGCCGGCCGCATCGTCGGTGCCGGCGTGGCCACCCTCACCCCCGTCGAGGATGTGCACGCCGACGCCGCCGAGCAGAACCAGCAGCCAGTACCCGGCGACGACGATCAGGGCGAAACTGAAGAGCGCCGCCGGAAAGGCCAGCGCGGCTCTCAGAAAATCGGCCATGATCGTGCCCCCGTTGTGCTGCCGATGGCGGTACCGCTGTCGATGTCCGCATCGTGGCAGCAGAACGGGGCCGGACACATTGCCGGTTTCCGGCAATCTTTATGCGTTCTTGATGGCCTGTTATCGCCATGCGACGTGCCGGGTGCGCGGGGCGGCCCGGCGCACCGTCACAGCGGGGTCCCCGGCCAGCCCAGCGCGCGGGCACCCAGCGCCGCGGTCTCCAGCGTGAAGCGCTGCAGTCCGTCGGCGGGGTCGTAGCCGGTGAGGAACTTGATGCGCTCCAGGCGGTACGAGAGGGTGCGCACGCTCACCGACAGACGGCGGGCCGCCTCGGCGTTGACATACCTGGCCGCGGCGCACGCCGACAACGTCTCCAGGAGCGGTTCGGCGCCGCCGCGTGCCTCGGTCAGCGGGCCCAGGACGCTGCGGACGAGGTCGGCCATGGCGGCCCGGTCGCGCAGCAGCACCGGGAAGACCAGCAGGTCCGCGGCGCGCAACACGGGGGCGGCCAGCTCCAGTTGCTCGCCCAGCTCCAGGGTGCCGAGCGCCTCCTCGTAGGAGCGGACCACTCCCCCGGCGCCGCTGTGCGGGCGGCCGATCGCGACCCGCCGGGCGCCCTCACGTCCGGCGGCCTCGCTGCGGGCGGTGGCCGCGAAAGCTTCCAGGAGGGCCGGATCGGCGCTGGCGGCGATGCAGATCAGCCGCCCGCCCTTGGTGGTGATCAGCGCGTCCCGGTCGCCGAACCGGCCGATCAGCTCGCGCTCCACGCGTCCGGCGACGGGGTGGACGTCGTCGTACGGGCCGGTCCCCTCGGCGACCGCGACGGCGTGCGCGCGGGCCAGCCGCAGCCCGAACCGCTCCGCGCGTTCGGCCAGCCGCCCCAGATCGCTGCGCCCGTAGAGCAGATCGTCGATGAACTCCCGGCGGGCCGCCTCCTCCTCCCTCACCGCCAGCCGCGTCGCCCGCTCATGGCCCTCGCCGAGCGCGGAGACGGCCGCCTCCACGGCGCCGAGCAACGCGTCGCCGGTGCGGGCGCGTTCGGCGACCCCTGCCGCGCGGGCGACGCCAGGGAGGGCGCCCCAGAGCCTGCGGGTCTCACCGAGGTAGAGGCCGACCAGCTCCCGCAAGCCGTACCCCGCCTCGGCGGCCCGCTCCCCCAGAGCGCGCAGCGCCTCCCGCTCGGGGCGGTCGAGCGCCCGGCCGGTGGCCGAAACCTCGCCGAGCAGGGCGGCGTAGCCGTCGAGGAACCCGTCGGGTATCGCGGCAGGCGTGCGGCGGCTCACCGGGCGCCGCCGCGCCGTGCACCGGTGGCGCCGCCGCCCCGTCCGTACCGGCCCACGGGCCGCTCTCCCCCGTACCGCTCCACCACGTCGCGCACTCCCCACACCTTCCTTGCCGGATCCCGGACACCAGGATGCCCTCAATCCTGCCGGATCCCGGAAGCGGCCGGGCGCCGGCCCAGCAGATCGCCGAGCCCTTCGCGGGTGGCGGCGAGGAGCACCCGGTCCTGCGGGCGCAGGACGTAGGTGTCGCCGAGTTCACGGACGAGGCGGGCGGGTTCGCGCTCCCTGCCGTCCGGTTCGGCGGGCGCGGCCTCCGGTCCGGCGGCGTCGGGCGCGGAGGTGTCCACCGCCAGCACCCGCAGCCGGCCGGGGCGCAGCACCTCGGCGACGGTGCGGCCGGACAGCTCCGGATGGCTGCGCGCCTCGACGCGGGCCACCAGCAGCACGCGGCGCTCGACGGGGATGGCGCCGATGATCTGACGTCCCATCAGTGCACCGGCGAAGGCGGGCGCCGCGAGGAAGGTGACGCTGCGGCTGCGGGTAAGGGCCCGCGGATGCGCGGCGCGCAGGGTGCGGTAGACGGCGGTGGCGAACCGGTCGTCGAACAGCCGCAGCGTCACCCGCAGCCGCGGGGTGAGCGAACGGGCGTAGAGCGCCGCCTCCAGATTGGTGGAGTCCACGCTGGTCAGGGCGAGCAGCGTACGGGCCCGTTCGATCTTGGCGGCCTCCAGGACGCCCTCGTCGGTGACGTCGCCCAGCACGACCGGCACCCGCAGACGGCGGGCGAGCGGGATGCCCCGCGCCTCCGGGTCGGCCTCGACGCACACCACCGGGATGCCCAGTTCGTGCAGCCGGGCCAGGACCCGGGTGCCGACCTTGCCCAGGCCCAGCAGCACGACATGGCCCGACAGGCCGCGCGGCGGGCGGCGCAGCGCGGCGGCGCTGCGGAACGTGCCGAGCGCCTCCAGCACCGCGGCGATCAGCACCGGCAGCAGCAGCAACCCGGTCAGCCCGGACAGCAGTTGGAGGACCTTGCGGGCGAGCGGTTCGTCGACGGCCGGGTCGTTGATGGCGAACAGGTCCAGGAGCGAGAGATGGACGGCGCGCAGCGGGGGTTCGCCGGTGGTGAGGGTGGAGGCGACGGCCAGCGCCAGCACCGCGCCGACGATCCCGGCGATCGACCAGCGCAGCCGGGGCGAGAACAGCGAGCCGAGCGGGGCGCCGCGGCCACGCAGCGCACGGGGCCGCACCTGGCGGCCCCCGTAGGTGACGGTCTCCAGGACGACGCGGCTGCCGCCTGTCTCCCCCGCCGCGGCGACCGCCTCCTCTCCGGGCAGCATCACCGGCCCGTCGTCGTCGCCGCGGGACGCGCCCCGGTGGCGGCCGGCGCGGTGGCCGTCGTCCGGGTCGTCGGACGGTGACAGCAGCGCGAGGGTGCACAGCTGGGCGCCGGCGCCCCGGCCCGGCGCGTCCGGGCCGCGCTCCACGGCGCGCAGCAGCAGGCCGTCCGCCTCGATGACCTTGCTGGTGCCGGCGACGGCGGTGGCCGCGAGGGCGGGCGCGACGGTGTCGGCGTCGGAGAGCACGGTGGTCGACGCGTCGATCCACTCGGCGTCCGCCGGGTCGGTGCCCGTGGCGACCGCCGCGGCCTGGTCGAGCAGCGCCTCCACGTGCTGGCCGAGCTTGCGGTTGTAGAGCCGGATGACCAGCCTCAGCCGGGGGTTGAGGCGGCGGGCGCGCAGCGCGGCGTGGATGTTGGTCTCGTCGTCGTCATAGACGAGCGCGAGCGCCTCCGCCCCGGCCACCCCCGCCTCGATCAGCGTCGCGTCGTCCGCCTCGGCCGACTCCAGGATCCGTACGGTCTCCTCGGGCGGCACGCCGTCGTCCGCGCCCGGCGCGTCGGACGGCAGCAGGGAGGTGCGGGCCATCGCCGCGGTGACCCGGCCGAGCAGCGCGGAGGCCCGGCCCAGCCCGCGCAGCGACGGTGGAATGCGGGGCCGGTGCGGCTCTCGGGCGGAGGGCAGGACGAGGGTGACGCGTTCGCGGTAGACGTCGCGGAGTTCGGCGGCGATGCGATGGGCGAGGGCGTCGTCGCCGCAGACCACCATGGCGGGCGAGGGCGGTGACGGTGGGGACGACGGTGCGGACGGGCTCTGGTGCGGCAGGTGGGGCACCCGCGTAGCGTGCCTCATGATCACCGAACGGCGCATCCGGTCGCGCGGGCTCCGGATCGGCCGTGGTGCGTGGATGGCCGTGGCGCGTGGGTGTACGGGGCGGGCGTGGGCCGCATGGGGCGGGCGCCAGGCCGCTACAGGGCAGGCACCAGGCCGCACGGGGCGAGCCGCACGGAGCGGGCACCGGTTCGTACGGTGCGGGCACCCCGGGCCGCATGGGGCGGGGCACCAGGCCGTAAGGTGCCTCGCCGGCGTACGCCCGCGCTCGCCGCCACGTATCCGGAGTCCTGTATGCCACTTCGCTCGGTGGCCGTCGCCTCACCGACCGCGCACACCACCCTTCCGGGGCGCCGCGAGGCCCCCGCGGATGCGGGCGGCACCGGCGTTGACGCTTAAGCTCGTCCCCGGGCGGCGCCGTACGCGGTGCGGCCCGTTGTTGCCCGGTAAGCGGAGAGAGAAGAGTGAGCAGGGTGTTCGTGCGGGTCGGCGGAGTGACCAGGACTGCGGGGTAGGTGGACGTGCACATCGTCATCATGGGATGCGGGCGGGTCGGTTCCGCGCTCGCCCAGACCCTGGAGAGCCAGGGCCACACCATCGCCGTCGTCGACCAGGACCCGACCGCGTTCCGCCGCCTCGGCTCGTCGTTCGGCGGCCGCCGGGTGACCGGCGTCGGCTTCGACCAGGACACGCTGCGCGAGGCCGGGATCGAGGAGGCGGGCGCGTTCGCCGCGGTCTCCAGCGGCGACAACTCCAACATCATCGCCGCCCGGGTGGCCCGCGAGATGTTCGGCGTCGAGAACGTCGCGGCCCGGATCTACGACCCGCGCCGCGCCGAGGTCTACCAGCGCCTGGGCATCCCCACCGTCGCCACGGTCCGCTGGACCGCCGACCAGATGCTGCGGCGGCTGCTGCCGTCGGGCGCCGAACCGCTGTGGCGCGATCCGAGCGGCGGCGTGCAGCTCGCCGAGGTGCACACCTCCCCGTCCTGGGTCGGCCACAAGATCAGCAAGCTCCAGGAGGAGACCGGCGTCCGCGTCGCCTTCCTCACCCGGCTGGGCGAGGCGATGCTGCCGACCTCCCAGACCGTGCTGCAGGAAGGCGATCTGGTGCACGTCATGATGCGCACCGACGACGTCGAAACCGTCGAGGCGGCATTCGCCGAAGGTCCCGAGGAGGCCCACGCATGAGGGTCGCGATTGCCGGAGCCGGCGCGGTGGGCCGTTCCATCGCGGGTGAGCTGCTGGAGAACGGTCACGAGATCCTGCTCATCGACAAGGCGCCCACCGCCATCTCCGTCGAGCGGGTGCCGCTCGCCGAATGGCTGCTGGCCGACGCCTGCGAGATCACCTCGCTCGACGAGGCGGCGTTGCAGCGCTGCAACGTCGTCATCGCGGCGACCGGCGACGACAAGGTCAACCTCGTCGTGTCGCTGCTCGCCAAGACCGAGTACGGCGTGCCGCGGGTGGTCGCCCGGGTCAACAACCCGAAGAACGAGTGGCTGTTCAACGAGGCGTGGGGCGTGGACGTCGCCGTCTCCACGCCGCGCCTGATGTCCGCCCTCGTCGAGGAGGCGGTGAGCGTCGGCGACCTCGTACGGCTGCTGCGCTTCAGCCACGGCGACGCCAACCTCGTCGAGCTGACGCTGCCCCCGGAGGCGGCGCTGGCCGGTACGAGGGTCGGGGATGTGGACTGGCCGGAGGACACCTCGCTGGTCACCATCATCCGCGGCACCCGCGTCCTGACGCCCAACAAGGAGGACGCGCTGGAGGCGGGCGACGAGCTGCTGTTCGTCGCGGCGCAGTCGCGCGAGGAGCAGCTGGAGGACCTGCTGTCGGTCCGCCGCAAGGACGCATAGCCGACGCGCATACGGCGAAGGGCCCGGGAACCGTGGTGGTTCCCGGGCCCTTCGGGCGTTCCGGGGCAGCGCGCCGGCCGGGTCAGCGGCGGTGGCGCGGACCGTCCGACGGCACCCGCCGCCCCGTGGCCGCGCGCTCGGCCTTCTCCGCCTTCTCGGCTTCCTCGGCCGCCTCCATCTCCGCGAACACATCGATGGGCGGCGGCGCCTTCGCCAGGAAAACCCAGGTCAGATAGACCGCCAGCAGGAACGGCGGGATCTTCAGCGCGATCAGCACCCAACCCAGCTGCGCCGTGTCCGCCCACCAGTACAGCGGGAAGAGGATCGCGCACTTGGCGAAGAGGATCAGCCCCCATGCCCAGCTGGCCTTGGCGTACGCGGCCTTACGGCCGGGGTTGCGGGTGCGCCAGGAGAGGTTCTCCTTGAACACCGGTCCCAGGATCAGCCCGATCAGCGGCGCCCCCGCCACCGTCGTGATCATGTACGCCAGCGCCAGGCCGAGGGTGTAGATCATTCCCGGCAGATAGAAGTCCTTGGCGTTGCCGGTCATCATCGCGAAGACGACACCGAACGCGACGCCGAAGACGCCGCCGAGGGCGTGCTTGAGGGTGTCCTTGCGCACCAGCCGCACCACGGCCAGCACCAACGACACCGCCAGCGCCGCGATCGCCGAGGACTTCAGGTCTTTGTTGACCGTGAAGATCGTGACGAACAGCAGGCCCGGCAGCACGGTCTCCACCATGCCCCGCACCCCGCCGAACGCCTCGAACAGCGCCGCCTCGGTGACGGCCCTGCTGTCCCCCTCCGGGCCCGGCCCTCCGGCGGGGCCCTGCGGTGCGCCCGGCGCCCGGCCGTCGGACGGCTCGGCGGTGTGCACCGCGGCGGGCGGGTGGTTCGGGGATGCGTCAGTGGTCGGTCGGTCGGTCGACGTCACCGGCTATTCCTGTCCGAGCGGTCGGAGTTCGTACTTCGGATTGAAGAGCACCCGGCGTCCGTGACTCATCGAGACACGGCCCGAGGCGATGAGCTTGCGGCCCGGCTCTATGCCGACGATGGAGCGGCGGCCCAGCCACACCACGTCGAGGGCGGCCGAGCCGTCGAACAGCTCCGCCTCCAGCGCGGGCACCCCGGCGCGCGGCCGCAGCGTCACATGCCGCAACGTGCCGGTGACCTTGACGATCTGTCGGTCGTCGCAGTCGGATATCCGGGTGCAGCCCGTCGCCTGTGTGTCCTCCCGCAGCTCGGCGGACTGCAGCTCCTCCTCGGAGGACGACAGCCTGTCGAGCATCCGGCGGAACCGGCCGGCCGGCTTCTCGGATCGGGTCCCAGCACTCATGAACCCAGCGTACCGGTGCCCACCGACACCGCTCACTGCATGCGCGCGGCCGGGCACGGGGCGCGCGGGACGGACCGCGCCCGCCTGGCACGGGGCGACGCGCACGGGGCGCACCCGCCCGCGCCTACGGCTACGGCTACGGCTACGGCTACGGCTACGGCTACGGCTACGGCTACGGCTACGGCTACGGCTACGGCTACGGCTACGGCTCGAAGCGATACCCCATGCCCGGTTCCGTGACGAAGTGCCGTGGATGCGACGGGTCCGCCTCCAGTTTGCGGCGCAGCTGCGCCATGTAGACCCGCAGGTAGTTGGTCTCCTTGCCGTACGACGGCCCCCAGACCTCCTGCAGCAGCTGCTTCTGGCTCACCAGCCGGCCCGCGTTGCGCACCAGCACCTCCAGCAGATGCCACTCCGTAGGTGTCAGCCGGATGTCCCGGCCCCCGCGGTTGACCTTCTTCGCCGCGAGATCGACGGTGAAGCCCGGCGTCTCGACGACCACGTCCGCCTCCGCGGACCCCGTCGGCTCCGCCCGGCGCACCGCGGCCCGCAGCCGCGCCAGCAGCTCGTCCATCCCGAACGGCTTGGTGACGTAGTCGTCGGCGCCCGCGTCCAGCGCCTCGACCTTCTCGTCCGACGTCTGCCGGGCGGACAGCACCAGGATCGGCACCCGCGTCCAGCCCCGCAGCCCCTTGATCACCTCGACGCCGTCCATGTCCGGCAGGCCCAGGTCCAGCACCACGACATCGGGATGGCGGGCCGCGGCCAGCTTGAGAGCCGTGGCCCCGTCGGGGGCCGCGTCGACCTCGTACTTGCGCGCCTTCAGGTTGATCACGAGGGCCCGCACGATCTGCGGCTCGTCATCGACCACGAGCACCCGGTTCACTGACGTTCTCCTCGCGATGTCGGGACCCCGGGCACCCGGCCCGGGGAACGGAAGGGGGGACGGGCGGCTACCGCGCCGACCGGACCGTACGAGACGGGGCCGGCCCCCGCGGCGCCCCTGGGCGCGCCGCGGCCTTCAGGCCGCTCGCCCGCCCCGCTCATGCGAAGGCCCCGGCCGTCGAGGACCGCGGCCCGGCGGAGGACGGCCGGTCCTCCGCCGCCCGCAGCGTGAGCACCATCGTCATCCCGCCACCCGGGGTGTCCTCCGCGGCGAGCGTGCCGCCCATCGCCTCGGTGAAGCCCCGCGCCACGGCCAGCCCCAGCCCCACGCCCGCACCACGCGGCGCGTCGCCGTACCGCTGGAACGGCTCGAAGATCCGGTCCTTCGCCTCGTCCGGCACGCCCGGCCCCCGGTCGACGATCCGCAGCTCCACCCGGTCGCCCAGCGCACTCGCCGCCACCAGCGTCTGCGCCCCCTCCGGGCTGTACTTCACGGCATTCTCCACCAGATTGGCGACCGCCCGCTCCAGCAGCCCCGGATCGACCGCGACGATCGGCAGCGCCTCCGGGATGTCCAGCGTCACGCTGCCGTCCGGCACACCGCCCAGCGCCATCGGCACCACCTCGTCCAGATCGATCTCCCGGATCAGCGGGGTGACGGTGCCGGTCTGCAGCCGCGACATGTCCAGCAGATTGCCCACCAGGTGATCCAGCCGGTCGGCGCCCGCCTCGATACCTGCCAGCAGCTCCGCCTCGTCCTCCGGCGACCAGGCCACGTCGTCGGAGCGCAGCGACGTCACCGACGCCTTGATCCCGGCCAGCGGGGTCCGCAGATCGTGACTGACCGCCGCCAGCAGCGCCGTCCGGATGCGGTTGCCCTCCGCCAGCTCCCGGGCCCGCGCCGCCTCCCCCACCAGCCGCTGCCGGTCCAGGACGACGGCGGCCTGCGCGGCGAACGCCGCCAGCACCCGGCGGTCCTCGGCCGGCAGCACCCGGCCGCTCAGCGCCAGCGCCATGTGGTCACCGACCGGCACGTCGACATCCGCATCCTCCGGACGGCGCAGCGGCACACCCTTCGCCGGTTCGCCGACCTGCCCCGCGCACGTCCACGGGTCGACATCGCTGTGCCGCTCCAGCAGCGCCACCGCATCCATCCCGAACGTCTCCCGTACCCGCTCCAACAGCGCGTCCAGGCTGGTCTCACCGCGCAGCACACTCCCAGCCAGGAACGACAGGATCTCCGACTCGGCCCGCAGCCGCGCCGCCTGCTGGGTGCGCCGCGCCGCCAGATCCACCACCGACGCCACCGACACGGCCACCGCGAAGAAGATCGCGATGGCGACGATGTTCTGCGGATCGCTGACCGTCAGGGTGTGCGTCGGTGGCGTGAAGTAGAAGTTCAGCAGCAGCGACCCGACCGCCGCCGACGCCAGCGCCGGGAGCCGCCCGCCCAATAGCGCCGCCATCACCGTCAGGAAGAGGAACAGCAGCACGTCGTTGGCGAGCCCCGGCCCGTCGTCCACGCGGTACAGCAGCAGCGACAACAGCATCGGCGCCGCCACACCGACCAGCCACCCGGCCACGATCCGCGCCCGCCCCAGCCGCGCCCCACGCGCCACCGGCAGCCCGCGGCCCTTCGCGACCTCGTCGTGCGTGACGATGTGGACATCGAGGTCAGGACCCGACTCCCGGGCGACCGTCGCCCCCACCCCTGGCCCGAACACGTACTGCCAGCTCTTGCGGCGGCTGGAGCCCAGCACGATCTGCGTGGCGTTCACCCCTCGCGCGAACTCCAGCAGCGCCGCCGGGATGTCATCCCCGATGACATGGTGGAACGTCCCCCCGAGGTCCTCCACCAGCGTGCGCTGCACGGCAAGTTCCTTCGGTGACGCGGACGTCAGCCCGTCGCTGCGCGCGATGTAGACGGCGAGCACCTCGCTGCCCGACCCCTTGGCCGCCATCCGCGCGGCGCGGCGGATCAGCGTACGGCCCTCGGGGCCGCCGGTGAGTCCGACGACGATCCGCTCCCGCGCCTGCCACGTACTCCGGATGGAGTGCTCGGCGCGGTACTGCTGCAGATACTCGTCCACCCGGTCGGCGACCCACAGCAGCGCCAGTTCGCGCAGCGCCGTCAGATTGCCGGGACGGAAGTAGTTCGACAGTGCGGCATCGACCTTGTCCGGCTGGTAGATGTTGCCGTGCGCCATGCGGCGACGCAGCGCCTGTGGCGACATGTCGACAAGCTCCAGCTGCCCGGCACGCCGCACCACCTCGTCCGGAACGGTCTCCTGCTGCCGGACGCCGGTTATCGACTCGACGACATCCCCGAGTGACTCCAGATGCTGGATGTTGACGGTCGAGATCACCTCGATACCGGCTTCGAGCAGCTCCTCGATGTCCTGCCAGCGCTTCTCGTTGCGCGAACCGGGCACGTTGGTGTGGGCCATCTCGTCGACCAGCGCGACCGCGGGACGCCGCGCGAGCACCGCGTCGACGTCCATCTCGGTGAAGGTGGCGCCGCGGTACTCCATCTCGCGCCGCGCCACCTGCTCCAGGCCGTGCAGCATCACCTCGGTACGCGGCCGGCCGTGCGCCTCGACGAACCCCACGACGACATCCGTACCGCGCTCCACACGCCGGTGCGCCTCGGACAACATCGCGTAGGTCTTGCCGACGCCCGGCGCCGCACCGAGATATATCCGTAGCTTGCCGCGTGCCATGGCCCCATTGTCTTACGTCAAGCCCGCCCCCACCGGGCTGAGCCTGCTCCCGACAGTACCCATCACCCACCACCCGGCGACCGCCGAGAACGGACCGGAGCACCGGTTTTGACGGGACCCTGATGGGCGGGGCGGGTGTGTCGGGGTGACGGGCGCACGGGGCGGGGGCGCCGCGGAGCTGTCTCCCCGGAGCAACGACACCGCACGGCGATCGGGTGGAGAGGACGGCATGAACGAAGCGGCAGCCGGGACGGCCCACGGGGACGGGAGCCGGGCACCGGGGCAAGAGCCCGGTCAGGCACAGGGCCGGGAGCCCGGTCGGACACGGGGCCGGGAGCCCGGTCGGACACGAGGCTCGGCGCTCCCGCCCGCGCCCGCGGAGGAACCGGAACCGGGGGCCAGCTACACCCCAGGCGACGAGCCGATACCGGGGGGCGGCTCCGCACCGTGCGACGAACCCGTACCGAAGGCAGAGCCGCCCCCGGACGAAGACGGCAGCCTCTACGTCCTACCAGCATCCGCACCCCTCGACCTCGACGCGTCCCTGACCTGCGACTGGCGCGAGGGCGACGCGTGGTGATCTAGGCACCGGGGATGTTGGGCGCGGGCGAGATCCCGCCCTCCTGGATCACCCCGTCGCTCAACTCAAGCACGCGATCCGCCAGACCGACGAGGTGCGGGTCATGGGTCGCGACCAGCGCCGTGACACCCTCGCTGCCTACTACGGCACGCAACAGCTCCATCACCTCTCTCCCGGTCTCGGCGTCCAACTGTCCGGTAAGTTCGTCCGCAATGAGGAGAGGCGGCTGGTTGACGAGCGCCCGGGCGATGGCGACGCGCTGCTGCTGTCCGCCGGCGAGCTCACCGGGACCTGTCACGCCGCATCTCCAGCAGCCCGTTTTCGTCGAGGTCGGCCAGGGCCCGTCCCGTCCACGGTGACCTGCAACCGCCATCAGAACACCACCCAGTGACGCAGTGACGCAGTGACGCAGTGACGCAGTGACGCAGTGACGCAGTGACGCAGTGACGCCAAACTGACATATCGACTCTGCGCCCCGCCAACCCTTCTCGCCCCACTCCGTCCTGCTTGCCGCACCGCGCCCCTACCGCGTCAACACATCGCCCCCAAACTCACTCCACCTCGCAAGCCACACTCACACCACACAGCAAGCCACACTCACCCCGAACACATGGATGCCCGTGGCCGCACCCTCTCGGGTACGTCCACGGGCATCCATCTCTCAGCGCTCGACCGAGCCAACCGCACGACGGGGACGGACACAGGCGGCGAACCGCCCGCCCCGCCCCCCGCGGTCAGCGGATCTCGGTGGTCTCCGGCCCGCGCTCCAGGCGCTCCACCCCACCGCCGAAGCGGGAACCTTCGGCCGGCTCCTGCTGTACGCCGTCGGGCACCATCTGGGCGTCATCCGGCAGCTTCAGGACGATCGGGTCACGCGGCGCCATCGGGGCGTCACCCCGGATGACGACGGTGTCCTGGAAGATGTGCTCCAGCACGCTGGCGGCCTCCGGCTGCACCGCGCCCTGGCCGGAGATGACGCCGCGCAGGAACCACCGCGGGCCGTCGACGCCGACGAAGCGCACGACCTGCACACCGTTGGTGCCGTCGGGCAGCTGCACAGGGACCTGGGCGCGCAGTTCCCAGCCGAGGGGGCCCTCGACCTCGTCGATGACACCGCCCTGCTGCGTGATGCCGGAGGCGATCTCTTCGCGGACCTCGCCCCAGATGCCTTCGTTCCTGGGTGCGGCGAACGCCTGCACCTGCACGGCGCTGTCCTGGAGGACGACGGTCGCGGCGACGATCGCGTCACCCGCGACCTCCACCCGCAGCTCCATGCCGTCGACGCCGGGGACGAAGAGCCCTCCCAGGTCTACGCGGCCCTCGCCGGGGTTCTTGACCTCGGACACGTCCCAGGGCCCGTCGGGACGGGGCGCGGGCGGCAGAGCGACCCTCTCCTCCCCCGCGCCCGCGTCGGTTTCGCTCACCGCGGCCTCATCGGCGAGTTCCGTGTCCTCCGCCGGCTCGTGCGCGCTCTCGTTCTTCTTGCGACGTCCGAACACGTCACTGTCCTTCCCGGTCGGCACCGACCGATGCGTATTCATTCCCGCCCGTGGAGCCGCCCACCGCCGCGTGACCGCCGGTGGACCCGAATCCCCCCTCGGCCCGCGCCGAGCCGGGAAGTTCCGCCACCTCGTGGAAGCGCACCTTCTCGACCTGCTGGACGACCAATTGGGCGATCCGGTCGAACCTCTCGAACCGCACGCTCTCGCGCGGATCCAGATTGACCACGATCACCTTGATCTCTCCACGGTACCCGGCATCGACCGTCCCAGGGGCATTCACCAGCGCCAGTCCGCACCGGGCGGCCAGGCCGGACCGGGGGTGCACAAAGGCGGCGTACCCGTCGGGCAGGGCGAGGGAGATACCGGTGGGCAGCACGACGCGCTCCCCCGGGGCGAGGTCGGCAGCCTCGGTGGTCACCAGGTCGAGGCCCGCGTCGCCGGGGTGCCCGTACGAGGGGACGGGGACCTCGGGGTCGAGGCGGCGCAGCAGCACATCGACCGGGTTGCGTCGTTCGCTCACGGGTTCACCTCGAAGGCGCGGGCACGCCTGGTCCGGTCCGGGTCCTCCATGGCGGCCCGGATCTCCTCGCTGCGGCCGTTGTCGATGAAGTGGTCGACCTTGACCTCGATGAAAACGGCGTCGGCGCGAACGGCGAGGGGGCCGTCGGGGGCGCCTATGCGGCCGACGGCGGTGGAGTAGATCTTGCGGCCGTCGACGGCAGTGACGCGTGCGTCCAGGTGCAGGACGGTACCCAGGGGGACGGGGCGCAGGAAGTCGGTCTCCAGGCGGCCGGTCACCGCGATCACACGCAGCAGCCAGTTCAGCGAGCCCAGGGTCTCGTCGAGCGCGGTGGCCAGCACGCCGCCGTGAGCCAGGCCTGGAGCACCCTGGTGGGCCTCCTTGACGGTGAACTCGGCGCGTACGCTCACGCCGTCACCGGCGCGGGCCTCCAGGTGGAGGCCGTGCTGCTGGCCTTCGCCGCAGCCGAAGCAGCGGTCGTAATGGGCGCCGAGGAGTTCGCCGGGGGCCGGGGCGTCAGGGTGCCGGACCGGGGCGACGGCGCCCTCGGGGGGCGTCAGCCGCGTCCTGGGTTCGTCAGTTCCACTCACGAGTGCAGACCCTACCCGCGCGCGCCGAGGGCCCGCGCCGCCGTGCCAAGCTTGTGCCATGCAGTCGTACGAAGAACGTCTCACGGCGCCCCGTTCCTGGTGGCTTGTCGCCGTGCTGGTCGGTGTGGCCTGTGCCTTGATGCTGCTCCCCGTGGGGACGCTGCCGATGCTCGGCGGGCTGATCGGCGGGTGCGCGCTGTCGGCCGTGGTGGTGAGCGCGTACGGGTCGGCGCGGATCCGGGTGGTCGGTGACGCGCTGATCGCAGGGGACGCGAAGATCCCGGTGGCGGCGCTGGGTGACGCGCAGGTGCTGGACGCCGAGGAAGCAGTGGCCTGGCGGACGTACAAGGCCGATGCGCGGGCGTTCATGATGCTGCGCAGTTACATCCGGACCGCGGTGCGGGTGGAGATCGTCGATCCGTCGGATCCGACACCGTACGCGTATCTGTCGACGCGGGACCCGGAGCGCCTGGTGGCGGCGCTGGCTGCTGCGCGCATCTGACCGGCGGCCGGGAGGTTACGCGGTTTCCTGCGGCCCGGGCAGTGGGCCGGGGGCCGCGACGTCGGGGAGGGCGTCCCAGGAGACCTGGCGGGTGCGCAGGTCCTTGCGGAGGGTGTCGGCGAGCTTGCCCGTCTCGCGGCGGTTGAGGAACGCGCCGACCGCGGCGCCGACCATGAACGGGGTGAGGTTGGGCAGATTGCGCAGGGTGCGCTTCATGATCTGCTGGCGCAGCTCGCGTCTCATCTGGCCGCCGAGCGCGAGGTTGAGCGTGGCGGGCCGGACGACGTCGATGCCGCGTTCCTCGGTCCAGGAGGTCAGGTAGGCGAAGCCGCGCTGCCCGGTGGTGCCCTGGGGGCGCAGGCCGTAGACCTCGTGGAGTTCGGCGATGAGTTTGATCTCGATCGAGGCCACGCCGACGACTTCGGCGGCCAGCTCGGTCGGCATCGCCGGTGGTACGGGCAGCATGGCTGCCGCCCCGACACCGGCGCCGACGGCCGCGGTGGCCCTGGTGGCACCCGCGACGAGCTTGTCGGCGAGCTCCTCGGGGGTCAGGCCGGGGAACTGGGTACGCAGGGCCGCGAGGTCGCGGACGGGGATCCGCGGGGCGATGGCGATGAGCCGGTCGGCGAGTGCGGCGAGCTGGGCCCGCACGCTGCCGCCGCCGCGTACGGCGCCTTTGCCGATCGTGGCGGCGAGCGAGGCCACACGGCCTCGCTCCTGCGGTGAGCCGGCCGTCCGCTCCGTGGGGAGGGCGGTGGGGTCGGCGGGCACGGGCGCGTATTCTCCGCGTGATCGTGCGCCGGCCGCCGGGCCTTTCCCGCCCTTGAGGCCCTTACGGAACGGGTTCACGCCTGCCACGGCGCCGACCGGTCTCAGGCCGCGCAGTCGCGGCAGATCGGGTTGCCGTTCTTGTCCTCCGCCGCGAGCTGGCTGCGGTGGTGGACCAGGAAGCAGCTCATGCACGTGAACTCGTCCTGCTGCTTGGGCAGGACCCGTACGGCGAGCTCCTCGTTGGACAGGTCGGCGCCGGGGAGTTCCAGGCCCTCGGCCTGCTCGAACTCGTCGACGTCGACCGCCGAGGCGGACTTGTCGTTCCGCCGCGACTTCAGTTCCTCGATGCTGTCCTCGTTGAGGTCGTCATCGGTCTTGCGTGGGGTGTCGTAATCCGTAGCCATGTCGCTCTCCCCCTCTGGGTGTCTGCGGTGCCTCAGCGCTCGTAACGCGTGAGAGGCCGGACTTGTGCCCGACCTGAGGCGGAGATTTTGCCTCACATCAAGGTCTGTTACTCAATCGACACCCAACCGCACCCGGAAGGGGTGATCGGTTTGGATGGCGAACTGGACCGTACACGGTCCGAATGCCGCATCGCGCGGATGCCAACCCGTGTACTTCCCGTGATCAAGGCTCCGGGAAACCCGGATTTTCCCGGCTTTTCGCCGGGCGTTTCGCTCACGGAGGGTGGAGGGGCGGAATGCAACCGCTGTGAGCGATCACACATGGAAAGGGCGGCGGGAGGGCCGTCCGAATTCCGCGCAAAGCGAACTCGGCGAAGGATGACCGCCCGGCCCCCGTTCCGTCAAACCGCGCATCGCCCGCATGGCGCTGTACGGCCGCCCAGCGGGCTTTCGTACACGCATACGTCCGTTGACGTACGAAAGCGTCCGTCCGCGCCCCAGCGGGCCGCACAGCGCGTCCACGCCGCCCCGCCGGCCCCTCGGGACGACGGCCGACTCAGAGCGGGAGCACCACGCGCATCGTGAGGCCACCGCCTTCGCGCGGCTCCGCCGTGATGGTGCCGTCGTGGGCGCGGGCCACCGAACGCACGATGGACAGCCCCAGGCCGACGCCCTTGTCGCTGCCGGTCCGCTCGGTGCGCAGCCGCCGGAACGGCTCGAAGAGGTTCTCCACCTCGTAGGCGGGGACCACCGGGCCCGTATTGGAGACGACCAGCACCGCACAGCCCGGTTGCGGCTCGGTGGTGACCTCCACCCAGCCGCCCGCGGGGACGTTGTAGCGCACGGCGTTCTGGACAAGGTTGAGCGCGATCCGCTCCAAAAGGACGCCGTTGCCCTGGACGAACACCTGACGGCGCGCCCCGCGGAACTCGATGCCCCTCTCCTGCGCCTCGCCGCGGGCCTGGTCGACAGCCTGAGAGGCGACCTCGGCCAGGTCGACCGGCCTCTTGTCGACAATCTTGTTCTCGCTGCGGGCGAGCAGCAGCAGTCCCTCGACGAGCTGCTCACTGCGTTCGTTGGTGGCCAGCAGCGTCTTGCCCAGCTGGGTCAGCTCCGGCGACGCGTCCGGGTCGGCGAGCTGCACCTCCAGAAGGGTGCGGTTGATCGCCAGAGGGGTGCGCAGCTCGTGTGAGGCATTGGCGACAAAGCGCCTTTGCGACTCGAAGGCCCGGTCAAGGCGGTCAAGCATCTCGTCGAAGGTGTCCGCCAGCTCCTTCAGCTCGTCGTCGGGCCCGCCCAGCTCGATCCGGCGGTGCAGATCGGAGCCGGCCACCCGCTGCGCGGTGCGGGTGATCCGCCCCAGAGGCGACAGGACCCGCCCCGCTATGGCGTACCCGAAAGCGAACGCGACGACCGTCAGGCCGAGCAGCGCCAGCAGCGAGCGGTTGAGGAGGGTGTTGAGGGCGAAGGCACGCTGGTGCTGGATGCAGTCGCCGACCGCGCGGTTGAGCTGATCGACGTCGGCTACCGACGACAGGCCGCTGCAGGTGCTGCTGGAGATCCGCAGACTCTGCGCGTCGATGATCTTGAACGGCAGCTGGTTCCCGGCGCCCAGAGCATCGGCCGCGAGGATGTAGATGATCGCCAGCAGCACGATTCCGGCCATCAGGAACATGCCGCCGTACAGCAGCGTGAGCCGTATCCGGATGGTCGGGCGCAGCCAGGGGAAGGGCCGGACGTTGACCGGCTTCGGGTCCCAGGTCGGCTTGGGCGGGGTGGGGGGTGACGTGGGCATCCCCTTGGAGAAGGAAGGCATGTGCTCAGATCCGGTATCCCGAACCGGGGACGGTGACGATCACGGCGGGCTCACCCAGCTTGCGGCGCAGCGTCATGACCGTGACGCGGACGACGTTGGTGAACGGGTCGGTGTTCTCGTCCCACGCCTTCTCCAGCAGCTGCTCGGCCGAGACCACCGTTCCCTCACTGCGCATCAGCACCTCCAGGACCGCGAACTCCTTGGGCGCGAGCTGCACCTCCCGGCCATCCCGGAAGACCTCGCGGCGATTGGGGTCGAGTTTGATACCGGCGCGTTCCAGGACGGGCGGCAGGGCGACGGTCGTACGGCGCCCCAGGGCGCGCACCCGGGCGGTCAGCTCGGTGAAGGCGAACGGCTTGGGGAGGTAGTCGTCGGCGCCGATCTCCAGGCCCTCCACACGGTCGCTGACGTCCCCGGAGGCGGTGAGCATCAGGACGCGGGTGGCGATGCCCAGCTCCACGATGCGGCGGCAGACGTCGTCGCCATGCACGAGCGGCAGGTCACGGTCGAGGACCACGACGTCGTAGTCGTTCAGCTCGATCCGCTCCAGGGCTGCTGCGCCGTCGTAGACCACGTCGACGGCCATGGCCTCCCGGCGCAGTCCGGTGGCCACCGCATCGGCGAGCAGTTGCTCGTCCTCGACGACGAGAACACGCACGTCGCAAATCCTTCCGCAAAGCCCCGCAGGCGGGGCACATCAATGTCTCAGAGCCCTTCCATCCTGCCCCGAAGAGCCATAAACCGGCGGTAAGGGGGGCTCGCGGGGCGCGCAGGCCCCGATTCGCCGGATTCGCGGGCGGGTTGAGGTTTCCCTGAGGTGGCGTGGGGGGAGGACGACTGCACACCCGCGATCACGCCCCGCCAGGCGTCTCTTGACGACCCTCCGCAGGGATCATGCCGTGATCGACCCACCCGTCGGCACACAGTGCCAACCCGGACCCACGACGAGGGGGCGCACCATGGACGCGTTCACCGCAGGCATTCTGCAGCGCATACGGAACACCGAAGCCGTTCTGGACCGGGCTCGTGCGTCGGGCGACGACTACCTCGTCGACGTCGAGCAGGCAGAGCTTGAAGACCTGCAGCGCCTGGCCATCGAGTACGGAGTGGAGGTCGGCGCGGTCCGCGCCTGACGTCCACCGCACGCCGCCGCGCCCCGGTCACCGCACAGGTGCCGGGGCGCAGTCGTGGCGTGGCGCCGTCAGTCGTGCCAGGCGCCCAGATCCTCCAGCAGCGGCTGCAGCACGCCGAACACCTCGGGCGACGCGGCGACGGTCAGCTCGTGGGAGGCGGGCTCGCCGGGACGGCCGCCGGTGAGTGCCCCGGCCTCGCGGGCGATGAGCACTCCGGCGGCCAGGTCCCACGGGTTCAGCCCGCGCTCGTAATAGCCGTCGAGGCGGCCGCACGCCACATCGCACAGGTCGATGGCGGCCGATCCCCCACGCCGGATGTCGCGGACCTGCGGCACCAGCGTGCGCACCACCTCGGCCTGCGCGGCACGACGCTCGGCGAGATAGCCGAAGCCCGTACCGATCAGGGCCTGGGAGAACGGGGGCGCGGGCCGGTGGCTCACGCGCTCCCCGTTGTTGAATGCACCACCCCCCAGAACTGCGTGACAGGTCTCACCGCGCATCGGGGCGGCCACCACGCCGACGACGGCCTCGCCGTCCTTTTCCGCGGCGATGGAAACGGCCCAGGAAGGCAGTCCGTAGAGGTAGTTGACCGTCCCGTCCACGGGGTCGATGACCCAGCGCACGCCGCTGGTGCCGGCGACGCTGGCGCCCTCCTCGCCGAGGAACCCGTCGTGCGGCCGGTGCTCGGTGAGAAAGCCGGTGATCAGCTTCTCGGAGGCGATGTCCATCTCGGTGACGACATCGATGGGGCTGGTCTTCGTGGCGGCCACACCGAGGTCGGCGGGACGGCCGTCACGCAGCAGCCGGCCGGCCCGGTCGGCGGCCTCAAGGGCCAGCTGGAGAAGTTCGTCGTACAGCGGGTCGGACACGGGGCTCCTTGCTCGGTCGAGCGGCGGGCGGACGGCAGATGGCGGCGTGTGCGCCTTGCGGGGCGAGCCGCCGCGCTAGAGGGCGACGGGGCCGGTCCAGTCGGCGCCGGCGGCCGCCGAACGGGGCGTGCGGGCCGGGCAGCAGCCGACCGGGCACAGGTCGTGCGAGGCGCCCAGCGCTCCCAGGGCGCAGCGCCGGGGGTCCCGGCCGCGTTCGGTGGCGGCGCGTTCCAGGAGGAGGTCGCGTACGGCGGCGGCGAAGCGGGGGGCGGCCCCGACGGTCGCCGACCGGGCGACGGGCAGACCCAGCTCCGCGGCCTTGGCGGCGGCCTCGGTGTCGAGGTCGTACTTGACCTCCATGTGGTCGGAGACGAACCCGATGGGGGCCATCACGACAGCCGGAACGCCCTGCCGGTGCTGTTCCTCCAGGTGATCGCAGATGTCGGGCTCCAGCCACGGGATGTGGGGGGCGCCGCTGCGTGACTGGTAGACGAGGTGCCAGGGGTGATCGACACCGGTCTCCTCACGCACCGCGTCGGCGATCACCCGGGCCACGTCCAGGTGCTGCGCGACGTACGCGCCGCCCGCCCCGTCGGTGGTGTGGTCGGCCGGCGTGCCCGAAGTGTCGGCGGCGGCGGCGGGGATGGAGTGGGTGGTGAACGCGAGGTGCGCGCCGTCGCGGACGTCCTCGGGGAGCGCCGCGAGGGAGGCGAGCACGCCGTCGGCCATCGGGCGGACGAACCCGGGGTGGTTGAAGTAGTGCCGGAGCTTGTCGACCTGCGGGACGGCCAGCCCTTCGGCCTTCAGGGTGGTCAGCGCGTCGGCGAGGTTCTCGCGGTACTGGCGGCAGCCCGAGTACGAGGCGTACGCGCTCGTGGCGAGGGTCGCGATACGGCGGTGACCGTCACGCACCATGGCGCGCAGGGTGTCCGTCAGATAGGGCGCCCAGTTGCGGTTGCCCCAGTAGACGGGGAGATCCAGGCCGTGGTCGGCGAAATCCTTGCGGAGCGCGTCCAGCAGACTGCGGTTCTGAGCGTTGATGGGGCTGACGCCGCCGAACAGGAAGTAGTGCTGCCCCACCTCCTTGAGACGCTCGCGGGGGATGCCGCGGCCGCGGGTGACGTTCTCCAGGAACGGGACGACGTCGTCGGGGCCTTCGGGGCCGCCGAAGGAGAGCAGCAGCAGGGCGTCGTAAGGACGGGGATCGCACTGTTCGGGCATGTCTCGATCCTCCCACCGTTCGTCACGACGCGACGGGGCAGGCCCCGGCAGCCCCGTGTGCGCAGCACGGGGCCGCGCTCCACCCGTGCGCCCACGGGTGACGGCATCGGTCCGTCCCTATGGGACAGCCGTCACGGCCTATGGGGCAGCTGTCACGGCGCGCTGGGGACGTCGCGCAGTCCCCCGGGGGCCGGGCGGAAACGGGGGCGCAGCGGGCCGCGCAGCTCGAGGCGGATGGGCCGGGAATGCGGAGGCGGCCGCTCCTCCGTCCCCCGTAAGCTGTATCGGCCACAGACATCCCTTACCGATCTTCGGTCCTCACCCGGCGGAGCACCCTCGTTGCCCAGTCCCTACCGCGCCATATTCGGCCCGCCCGGCACCAAGTCCTTCTCCGCCGCCGGACTCCTGGGGCGGATGCCGCTGTCGATGCTGGGCATCGGCGTGGTGACCATGGTTTCGCAGCTGACCGGCCGCTACGGCCTCGCCGGGGCACTGTCGGCGACACTCGCACTGTCCGCGGCGCTCCTGGGGCCGCAGATCTCCCGGTTGGTGGACCGCTACGGACAACGCCGGGTGCTGCGCCCCGCGACGCTGATGTCGGTGATCGCCGTCGCCGGTCTGCTGCTCAGCGCACAGCAGCGCTGGGCCGACTGGACGCTGTTCGTGTACGCGGCGTGCGCGGGGTGCGTGCCGAGCGTCGGCGCGATGGTGCGGGCACGGTGGGCGGCGCTCTACCGGGGTTCGCCGCGCGAGCTGCACACCGCGTACTCGTGGGAGTCGATCGTCGACGAGTGCTGCTTCATCTTCGGCCCCATCCTGTCGATCGGGCTGTGCACGGCTTGGTTCCCGGAGTCGGGTCCGCTGCTGGCGGCCGTCTTCCTGGTGGCGGGAGTGTTCTGGTTGACGGCGCAGCGCGCCACGGAGCCGGTGCCGCATCCGCGTGTCGAGCACGCCGCGGGGTCGGCCCTGCGGGCGCCGGGGCTGCAGGTGCTGGTGGTGACGTTCGTGTCGACGGGCGCGATCTTCGGCGCGATCGACGTGGTGACCGTCGCCTTCGCCGAGGCGGACGGCCACAAGGGGGCGGCCAGCCTCGTACTGGCCGTCTACGCGCTGGGTTCCTGCCTGGCGGGCGCCGTGTTCGGGCTGCTGCACCTGAAGGGGCACGCATCCCGCCGGTGGGTGGTGGGCGTGTGCGTCATGGCGGTGAGCATGGTGCCGCTGCAACTGGCGGGAACGCTGCCACTGCTGGCCGTCGCACTGTTCGTCGCGGGGCTGTCGGTCGCGCCCACGATGGTGACGACGATGGCGCTGATCGAGGAGCATGTCCCCCGGGAGAAGCTGACCGAAGGCATGACGTGGACGAGCACCGGCCTCGCGGTAGGTGTCGCACTCGGCTCCTCCGCCGCCGGCTGGGTGGTGGACGTCGCGGGCGCGGGACGCGGCTATCTCGTCCCGTGCGCGGCGGGACTCCTCGGCGCCGTGGTGGCCCTGCTCGGATACCGCCGCCTCCGCCCCGGGGCCACGGCGGCTGGACCTGCCGGGATTGTGCAGCAGGGCGGACCGACGGGCGGCGAGGAACGGGCTGATGGGAAGCGGGTGCTGTAGGTGGGGTGAAGTGGCCGGTACGGGGGCGCGTGTCGCAAGGAGGTGGTGGTGACTGCGCGAATGGGCGGGATGACTGGTGACTGTCACATTCGCGTAAGTCGCTTTGTCGATAGTGCAGTGTGGTGACCTGGCGAGCGCACGGCATCCACCCGATGGCTCGCCGGGACGACGCGCCGCACGCATGCCTACTGGGGCGCGACAGCGACAGCGACAGCGACAGCGACAAAAGCCAACATCCAACAACCCTCGCGCGATGTCGACAATCCCTCGGCGTATGAACCACTGACCGTGACACACGCTTACCGAGACACCCCCGGGCGCACCAGTTTGCACTGACACGTAGCCACCACCACGCCAAGCTCCCCCTCGTACGGCCAACGCGCCACTCCGATGAAGCGTCAGGCGATACGACGTGTCCGAGAGGCGGCGACTTCCACCCACTCCCGCCCCCGTGTGATTCTCATCACCTCCCCTGAACTGGCCAGTAACGGCTGGCATCATGCGCTCAACTCAGACCGACGGCAGCCCTGTCAGGGGCCGCCCGCACAGGGAGGGGACGTCACCATGGCAGTCAGCGACGCCGTCGGCGGCTCGGGAGGACGCGGCAGCGGAGGGCCGTGGCGGAACTGGGCGGGGAACGTCTCCGTCCGGCCCGCTCGCACCGTGGCCCCGGCGAGTAGCCAGGAGTTGGCGGCCTCCGTCCGGTCCGCAGCTGAGGACGGATTGACCGTCAAGGCCGTCGGCACCGGCCACTCCTTCACCTCGGTCGCCGCCACCGACGGGCTGCTGATACGCCCGGAACGCCTATGCGGGGTGCGCGACATCGACCGGGACGCCGGGACGGTCACAGTGGCGGCCGGTACCCCTCTGCACCACCTGAACCGCACGCTGGCCGCGCACGGACTGTCGCTGACCAACATGGGCGACGTCACGGAACAGACCGTCTCCGGGGCGACCGCCACCGGGACGCACGGTACCGGCCGCGAGTCCGCCTCCCTCGCCGCGCAGATCACCGCCCTGGAACTGGTCACCGCCGACGGGTCGGTGCTGCGTTGCTCGGCCGAGCAGAACGCGGGTGTCTTCGCCGCGGCCCGGCTCGGCCTGGGGGCGCTCGGCGTCGTCACCGAGCTGACGTTCGCGGTGGAGCCGGAGTTCCTGCTGACCGCCCGCGAGGAACCCATGCCGTTCGACGAGGTGACCGACCGGTTCGAGGAGCTGGCCACCGAGAACGAACACTTCGAGTTCTACTGGTTTCCTCACACCGGCAACTGCAATACGAAGCGGAACAACCGCAGCCAGGGACCCGCCGCACCTCCCGGGAAGGTCCGCGGCTGGATCGAGGACGAGTTGCTGTCCAACGGCGTATTTCAAGCTGCCTGCACCCTCGGCCGGGCCGTCCCGGCGACCGTCCCGGCCGTCGCCAAGCTCGCCAGCCGTGCCCTGTCGGCGCGGACGTACACCGACATCCCCTACAAGGTGTTCACCTCGCCGCGCCGGGTGCGGTTCGTGGAGATGGAGTACGCGCTGCCCCGTGCAGCCGCCATCGGCGCACTGCATGAGCTGAAGGCTCTCGTGGACGGGTCGGGTTTCAAGGTGTCGTTCCCGGTGGAGGTGCGGTGCGCACCGGCCGACGACATCGCTTTGTCGACTGCCTCCGGTCGCGACACCGTGTACATCGCGGTGCACATGTACCGGGGCACGTCGCACGGTGCGTACTTCGCGGCCACTGAGCGGATCATGACGGCCCACGGCGGCCGTCCGCACTGGGGCAAGCTGCACACCCGGGACGCGGAGTATCTGTCGGGTGTCTATCCGCGGTTCGGTGAGTTCATCGCGGTGCGTGACCGGCTCGACCCGGGGCGGCTGTTCGGCAATGCCTATCTGCGGCGGGTACTGGGCGAGTGACGACGCGGCTGCGGCCGGCGCCCCGGGGAGGGGTACCGGCCGCGGCCGCGGGTGGATGCCGTCAGGACGGGTTCGGGGCAGGATCCTGAGAGGCGGTCTTCCCTCCGGTGCCCTGGCCACCGATACCCGCGTCGCCGGTGCCGCTCTTGCCCCCGGCCGGTCCCGTGGGCTCGGGCGTGGTCGGTTCGGACGAGGAGGTGGCACCGTCGGACGGCGTGGGCGCGGGGGTGGTCGCGGACGATTCACCGTTCGCACCGCCACCCGGGCTCGGCGTGCTACCGCTGTCCGGACCGGCGGTGGGGTCCGGAGCACCGGTGGGGGTGCCGTTGTCGCGCCCCGTGCCGTGGGAGTGATCCGGACGGGGCGACGCCGGGGTGTCGTCGGGAGCCGTGTCACGCTGGCTGCTACTGGTGTGGGTGATGCGGCCGAGCGTGGTGCCGGAGCTGCCGCTCGGGGTCTCCCCCGTGATCAGCTCGATGCCGGTGACCACCCCCATGGCGAGCACGAAGATGCCGACCGCACCGAGGACCGGCCGACGCCAGCCACGCATCCGGGTCCCGTACGTGGCGGTGACGGTCTCGTCACCGGGGAACCGCGCCGTCTCCGCACCATCGGCGGGCCCTCCGTGCGGGCGCGCCACGCCCAGGGCGACGGTGTGCTCGTCGAGACGCGGCACCAACTGCGTACGGTCCGTGACGCCCGCCGGGCGCCCCGCACGCAGGGCACGGGTCGCGTCGTCGGACGGCATGTCCGCTCCGGGGCGGAGCAGACGGGTCGCCGCGTCGTCCCCGGTGGGTGGCTGTGCGTCCGCCCGGGGCAGCAGTTGGGTGCGGGTGTCGTCCACCGGGGCGGCGGGTTTCACGGCTGCCGCCGTGACCGCGTCCTGCGCCCCGTCCCAGTCAAAGGTCGGCAGCATCGTGGTGGCCGCGGTATCCGGGCCGCCCTTCCGGGGGGTGCGGGAGTCACGGGGCCGGGTGGCGATCGTCGCCTCCTTGATCTGCTCTCCGGTACGCCGGAACAGATGCTGGAAGACCGAGCCGCCGGTGGTGGCCACGATACTGACCACTCCGGCGCCGATGATCGTTCCGTAGACGCCGAGCTGACCCGCGAGGTAAGCGGCGACGGCTGCCGCGAGAGCACTGCCCGCGACCTGAGGAACGCTCAGATCGATCCGCTTCTCCTTACCCTTTCGTTCGATTTTGGTTTCTTCGTCCATCTCCAGCCCTTGATCAGCATTTCGATCCACCTTGCACACCAAAGATACTTTTATGCGAAGGGAATTGTTCCGGATCTGGCGATTCTGTGAACCTTGCCACCTGTCGTTGTGGTAGAGAGATCGACAAGGCGACTCAACTCCGTTGTCGCACCACAACTTCAGCGACGCGGCGGTGCACTTCAGTGGCCCGAATGGAGTACTGTGGCGAGCCCTGGCCCCAGGACTCCGTACGGCTGCCCGGACTCACAGGGGAGAGGGGCCCAACAGGTGGCACCCGCCCTGGAGCGCCGCCGCTCAGCACGGGTGATCGGTCCCAGGGCAGGCGATACGGACACCGGCGTTGCGAACAGGTAACCGTCTCGCTTCGGCGTTTACGGACTCCGGTCCGATCCGCCGGGCAACTCGACAATGTTGTGGCAGGCTGCACCCCGGGCAGGCCACACTCGACCAGCGGAAGCAGCGACGCACGTGACGTCGGCAGGCACCACCCGGGAGGTCCCCATGCCCGAACTGCGTGTCGTGGCCGTCTCCAACGACGGCACACGGCTGGTGCTCAAAGCTGCGGACAGCACCGAGTACACCCTGCCGATCGACGAGCGGCTGCGCGCCGCGGTCCGCAACGACCGCGCACGCCTGGGCCAGATCGAGATCGAGGTCGAGAGCCACCTGCGGCCGCGGGACATCCAGGCGCGGATAAGAGCGGGTGCGTCCGCCGAGGAGGTCGCCCAGCTCGCCGGGATCCCCGTCGAACGCGTCCGCCGCTTCGAGGGGCCGGTGCTCGCCGAGCGTGCCTTCATGGCCGAGCGGGCCCGTAAGACGCCCGTGCGGCGCCCCGGGGAGAACGCGGGGCCGCAGCTCGGTGAGGTGGTGGCCGAGCGGCTGTCACTGCGCGGCGCCGACAAGGACAGCGTGCAGTGGGACTCCTGGCGCCGCGACGACGGCACCTGGGAGGTGCTGCTGGTCTACCGCGTCGCCGGTGAGCCGTTCTCCGCGGCGTGGACGTACGACCCGCCCCGGCGGCTCGTCCAGGCTGTCGGCGAGGACGCGCGGGCGCTGATCGGCGAGGCCGACGACACCCCCGAGCCCAGCTTCCCGTTCATCCCGCGGATCGCACGGCTGCCGCGTGACCGGCCGCTGGACCGTGCCCTGGACCGGCAGACGCCGGACCGCACGGAGCGCGCGGAGCGCGTCGCCCCCGTCGAGGAGGAGGCCGCATCGCAGGTCGCCGAGGAGGCCACCGCTGAACGGGAGCGGGATTCGCTGACCAGCCTGCTGGAGGCAGTGCCGAGTTTCCGTGGCGACATGGTCGTACCGGACAGCGTCACGACGCCGGTCGACGAGCCGATGGACGACGAGGTCGAGGAGCCGGCCGCACCGGCGGCCAGCGCGGGTGCCGGGTCCGCGTATGCCGACGTGCTGATGCCGCGCGCGGTCGCCGGGCACCGTGACCGGCTGACCGGGACCACCGACCGGCAGGCCGAGGCCGACGGTGTCCGCCCCGGGCGCCGTGCCGCCGTGCCGAGCTGGGACGAGATCGTCTTCGGCACCCGGCGCAAGAAGCAGGAGTGAAGCAGGAGTAGCGCCACCGCGCACAGCGATCCGCCCGCCCCGTGCCGCATGGGGCGGGCGGATCGTTGTGAGGTGGCTCAGCCGGGCTGTGCGCCGGTGGCGACGGGGCGGGACGGGTCGGCGGTCCAGCCACTCCACGAGCCGATGTACAGCGCGGCCGGGACGCCCGCGAGGGACAGCGCCAGCACCTCCTGGGCGCCGGAGACGCCCGAACCGCAGTAGACGCCGACCTCCGCGTCGCCCTTGGCACCCAGCGCCGCGAACCGGTTGGCCAGCGCGGCGGCCGGGCGGAAGGTGTGGTCCTCGGTGACGTTCTCCGTCGTCGGGGCGGAGACGGCGCCGGGGATGTGACCGCCGACGCGGTCGACGGAGACGGCCTCGCCCCGGTAACGCTCGGCGGACCGGGCGTCCAGTAGGACACCGCGGCGGGCCAGGGCAGCCGCCTCGTCCGCCGTCAGCTGCGGCAGTCCGCCGGGCTCGGGCGTGAAGTCGCCCTCCTGCGGCTGCGGGATCTCCGTCGTCACGGCCCCGCCGGACGCCTTCCAGGCCGCCAGCCCGCCGTCCAGCACCCGCACCTCGCGGTGCCCGGCCCAGCGCAGCAGCCACCATGCCCGCGCGGCGGCCCAGCCCAGCCCGGCGTCGTAGGTGACGACGGGGCGGTCGCCCCGTACCCCGGCGCGCCGCATGGCGGCGGTGAGAACGGCGACGTCCGGCAGGGGGTGGCGGCCCTCGTCACCGGCCGGGCCGGCGAGGTCGGCGTCGAGGTCGATGAAGACGGCGCCGGGCAGGTGTCCTGCCTCGTAGTCGGGGCGGCCGTGCGGTCCCTGGAGCTGCCAGCGGACGTCCAGGAGGACGGGCGGATGGGCGCCCGCCGACTCGCTCGCGAGTTCGGTAGCGGTGATGATGTCATTCATGGCACTCATCCTTGCGTAGGGGCGACTACGTACGGAAGGCGGACGCACACCCTCCGTATGACGGAGGGGGCGCCGCCCGCTCCAGTCACGGTATAGGGGTAACACCCCCGAAAACGGGCGTTCTCCGGGACGAAACCGCCGGTCACGGCGCGGCCGGAGGCTGTCACGGGGTGCCTGGTGCGAGCATCTTGCCTCGGGTTCCGCGCCCGTCCCATGGCCGCCACCGTGATGGTCCGAGGAGTGAGTGACGATGACGACCGAGGCAGCGACCCGGCGGATGTCCGGTGCGCCCTGCTGGGTGAGCCTGCTGACGCACCGCCTGGCCGCGACGCAGGAGTTCTACGGTGCGCTGTTCGGCTGGGAGTTCCGTCCGGGGCCGCAGCACCTGGGGCCGTACTGCCGCGCCGTCCTGGACGGGCGGGAGGTGGCCGGGCTCGGGGAGCCCGCGGCCGACCGCCTACTGCCCGTCGCCTGGACCACCTATCTGGCCTGCGACGACGCGGACGCGACCGCGGAGCGGATCCGGTACTGCGGCGGGACGGTGGGAGTGGGGCCGCTGGACGCCGACGACGCCGGGCGGATGGCCCTCGCCTGCGACCCGCAGGGCGCGGTCTTCGGGATCTGGCAGGGCCGCGCGATGGCCGGCACCGCGACCGCCGGAGAACCGGGCACCCCGGTGTGGAACGAGCTGATCACCCGCGAGACCCACTCCGCCGGACCGTTCTACGAGCACGTCTTCGGCTACGAGCCCAAGGCGGTCGTCTCGGCCGACTTCGACTATCTGACGCTGTACCTCAAGGGCCGCCCGGTGGCCGGTCTCCACGGGGTGGGCAACGCGTTGCCGCGTGAGGCGGGCCCGCGGTGGATGACGTACTTCGCCGTGTCGGACGCCGACGCCGCGGTCCGGCGGGTCGAGGGGCTCGGCGGCCAGGTGGTGCGGCCGCCGCGCGACTCGCCCCATGGGCGGCTGGCCACCGTGACCGACCCCGGGGGCGCCCCTTTCACCGTCATCCGGCCCGCGCCCGGTGGGACGGGGGCGGATGCGTAACGGGTGATCCGTCGCACTGCGGTCGCGGCGGAGGCTCCCGGGGCCGGTCCAAGACCCGTCAGTCGGCGGTGGCGTGAGCCGCCGGTACCGGAACTTCCCGGAGCGGCACCGGGGTGGCGAGTCCCTGGGCGCGTCGCATGCCGCGGGACGGCCACCAGCTGGCGTTGCCGAGCAGAATCAGGGCCGACGGCAGGATCATGACGCGGATGATGAAGGCGTCGAGCAGGACAGCGACCGCGAGGCTGAAGCCGATCTGCTTCATCTCCGCCAGGTGCAGGAACATGAAGCTCGCGAACACCGTGACCATGACGACGGCCGCGCTGGTCACCACCTTTGCCGACTTGTCGATTCCCTCGATCACCGCCTGCCGGGTGGGCACCCCGTGCATCGCCGCCTCCTTGATCCGGCTGACGACGAAGACCTGATAGTCCATCGACAGTCCGAAGAGGATCACGAAGAGGAACAGCGGCACCCGGGAGCCGATCGCGTGGGTGGCGCTCTCCTCGAAGCCGAACACCGTGGAGGCCCAGCCCCATTGGAAGAAGGCGACCACCAGGCCGAACGACGCGCCGACGGACAGCAGATTCAGCACCACGCCCATCGCGGCGACGGCCGCCGAGCGGAAGACCAGCAGCGTCATGACGAACGTCAGCAGCAGCAGGAGCCCGACGACTGCCGGCAGTTTGTCGTTCTGGTGGGAGAGGTAGTCGGCGTCCTGGGCGACGGGGCCGGTGACGGCGTACTCGGCGCCCTGCACCTTCCCGAGCGTGGCCGGGAGGTAGCTCTCGCGCAGCTCCTTCAGCGAGCCGGACGCCTGCGGGGAGCTGAGGTTGTAGGGCACGGAGAGGGTCATCATGCTGATCCGGCCATCGGGGGTCGAGGTCAGCTCGGGTGGTTTCGTGGAAAACATGGGGTCGGTCTCGGCCCGTTGGGCGAGGTCCTTCAGCGCCGTGCGTACCTGGCCGACCTCGCCGGTATCACTCTTGACGACGACCCAGTGGGAGGCGAGCAGATCGGGAAAGGCGGCGTTGAGCCGGTCGTAGACCTTCATCGCGGGGATGGACCGGGAGTGGGTGGCGGTGTTCAGTACGCGCAGGTGCATCCCGAATGCGGGGACGGCGAGGCCGGTCATGACGAGCAACGACACCAGGAGGGTGACCGCCGGGTGGTTCCTGGCGGGTCGCAACAGTGCGGTCCACACCCGGCCGGTCCGCTCGGGCCTGCGCCGGGAGCGCCTGCCGCGTTCCGCCGCGCGGGCCGCCTTACGGTCCAGACGGCGGCCGATGAGGACGAGGAGCGCGGGCAGCACCGTCATCGAGCTGAGGACGGCGACGAGGACGACGACGATGGTGCCGACGGCGAGCGAGGAGAAGATGACGTCGGTGGCGAGGAAGAGCGTGGCGGTGGTCAGGGCCACAGCGAGGCCGGAGACCGCGATGGCCCGGCCCGAGGTCGCGGCGGCGATCCCCACCAGCACCTCGGGGCCGACCCGGCCATCGGCGTGAGCCCGTTCCTCCCGTTCCCGCTTGAGGTAGAAGAGCGTGTAGTCGACGCCGACCGCCATGCCGATCAGCAGGATGAGGCTGTTTCCGACGCCCGCGTCGGGCAGCAGATGCGAGACCAGCTGGCACAGGCCCATGGCGGCGCCGATGGAGGAGACCGCCAGCAGCAGCGGCACGCCGACCATGATCAGCGAGCCGAAGGCGACGAGCAGGGTGATCAGGGTGATCGGGAAGGTGATCTTTTCCGAGGTGGCGAGGTCGTCGTCGCGCGAGGTGTCCAGGCCCTTGCCGACCGAGGCGTCACCGGTCTCCTCGACGCGCAGGCCCGGGTGGCCGCGCTGCACCTCGGCGGTCTGCTTCAGCAGCGGGTCGAGGTGCTGCTGAGCCTCCAGCCGGGGGCCCTTGAGGGTCACCTCGACCATCAGCATCCGGCGATTCTCCGCACGCACCGGGCCGGCGACGCGGAGGACCTCGGGTAACGGCTTCATCCGGGTGACGACGTCCTGTGCGGCGCTCCGAGCCGCCGCGCCTACGGGGTCACCGGACCTGTTGGTGATCATGATGCGCTCGGCCGCCTTGTGCTGGAGGTTGCCCTCCGCCGCGAGGGCCTCGGCGCGGCCCGCCTCGCCCACCCAGTAGTCCCTGTCGCCCGCCTCGTCCGTACCGACCAGGCTTCCGAGCGCGAGACACAGGGCGACGAAGACGAACCAGCCGATGACGGCACGCGCCGGGTGCAAGGCACTCCAGCTCGCCACCCGCACGGTAAGTGGCTGTTTGAGTGGCTGTTTTTTCACCGAACCCAGCTCCTTCACGGCACTGCCCCCCGGCTCGACGGACAACGCTCACTCACGTCCATCAGATGTAAGTCGGAAGTTACACATGAAGCATGGGGCGGTCAATCCGGAATGCGTAACGGCATCCGGGCGCGGCGGAACGGGGGTGCCGTCGGCGACGGCCGCACGAGGGCCCGCAGAATCGGCAGGGACCCAGCGGGAAAGATCAGGCAGGGTCGACCGGCAGGACGTCCGGAGAGAGGACGTCCGCGCGGGCGGTGGCGCTGGTCACCCGGCGCTGGTGGTGTCGGCGGCACAGCACCTCGTAGCCGACGTCGCCCTCGTGCTGGTCCACGTCGCCGACGACGACCTGCTCGCCCTCGACGACCATCTCGCCGCCCACTGTGCGGGCGTTGTGGGTGGCGCGCGCACCGCACCAGCACATCGCCTCGACCTGCAGGGCCTCGATCCGGTCCGCCAGCTCGATCAGCCGCTGGGAGCCGGGGAAGAGCCTGGTGCGGAAGTCGGTGGTGATACCGAACGCGAAGACGTCCAGCCCCAGGTCGTCGACGACGCGCGCGAGCTGGTCGATCTGCTCGGGGTGGAGGAACTGCGCCTCGTCCACGATCACGTAATCGACCTTGCCGCCCTTCGACATCTCACCGATGAGATGGGCGTAGAGATCCATGTCCGGGGCCGCCTCGACGGCGTCCGTCACCAGGCCGAGCCGCGAGGAGAGCTTGCCCGCGCCCGCCCGGTCGTCGCGAGTGAAGATCACGCCCTGCAGGCCGCGCGCCGAGCGGTTGTGGCCCATCTGGAGCGCCAGGGTGCTCTTCCCGCAGTCCATGGTGCCGGAGAAAAAGACCAGTTCGGACATCAGGAGAGGGGGCCTTTCGGACGGTCGGGTGCGGTGGACGGCGTGCCGGACCGGGGCGCCGCGTCGGTCCGCCGGGCGCGCCCGGAAGGGACACCGGCTACGGGACGCCGGAACGCGAGCCCCTCGGGATCGTGACGGCGTGGCGGAACGGGGCGGGTCAGGTACGGGCTTCGCGGGTCAGGCGCGGGCTTCGCGGGTCAGGCGCGGGCTTCGCGGGTCAGGCGCGGACTTCCAGCAGCGGAACGAGCTGCTCCACGGGGGTCATCGACCCGTGCATGCCGACCATCTTCGACTCGCCGGGCTCGCGTTCGCTCGCGATGATCACCATGTCGGCGTGGGCGGCGGCGACGACGTCACCGATGCGGCCGCGCACCCGGTCGTCGATGTGTGGCCCGAACCAGCCCGCCGCGATGGCCTCGTCGCGGCTCGCCACCCACATCTGCTCGCCGACGACCTCCCGCCACACGGCGAGGACGTCGTCCGCCGCTCCCGGGTGGGCGTAGACATGACGGGCGCGGCCCTCGCCGCCCAACAGACGGACCCCGGCACGCAGTTCCCAGTCCTCGTCGAAGTCGATGCGCGACTCCGGGTCGAAGGGGATGTCGATCATGCCGTGGTCGGCGGTGATGTACAGGGCGCTGCGCGGCGGGAGTTGTTCGGCGAGCCGCTGCGCGAGCCGGTCGACGTACATCAGCTGACCGCGCCAGGCATCGGAGTCCACGCCGTAGCGGTGGCCGTTGCCGTCGACCTCCGCGTAGTACGTGTAGACCAGCGAGCGGTCGCCCGCGGCGAGTTGCGCGGCGGCGAGGTCCATGCGTTCCTCGCCGCTGAGGCGGCCGTGGAAGGTGCCGCCGCTCAGCGCGATCTTGGTGAGCGGGGTCTGCGCGAAGTGAGGCGCGGAGACCTGGCAGGTGTGCACACCCGCGGCGTCGGCCAGCTGGAACACCGTCGGATGCGGCTGCCAGGCGTACGGGTCGGTCCACGGCTGCCAGCGCAGCTGGTTCATCAGCGCGCCGGAGGACGGGTCCTCGCAGGTGTAGCCGGGCAGGCCGTGGGCGCCCGGGGGCAGGCCGGTGCCGACGGAGGCGAGGGAGGTGGCGGTGGTGGAGGGGAAACCGGCGGTGAGCGGGCGGCCGGTGCCGTTGCAGGAGGTGTCCAGGAGGGACGTCAGGAACGGCGCCTCATCCGGGTGGGCGCGCAGCAGCTCCCAGCCGAGGCCGTCGATGAGGAAGACGCAGGCCCGGTCGGCGGGGGCCAACTCCATCGACGTCGGCGGGCCGGACACACCCTGACCTGCGACGACGGCGGGCAGCAGATCGGCGAGCGAGCCGGTGCCGTACCGGGGCAGCGGGGCGGTCAGCGGGTCGAGCGGCTCGGGCTCCGGCCAGGCGGGGGCGGTGTACCCCATCAGCGGGCGCTCGTGGTGGCCGCGGTGGCCTCGGAGAGCGCCTGCGCGAAGGTGAGCGTCTCGCGGACGGAGTCGGGCCCGTCACCGGCCTCGCTGACGCGCAGCGAGAGATCGTCGGCGGTGGAGGAGCCGGTGTAGCCGTGATCCGCCTCGCAGTTGGGGTCGCCGCAGGTGGCGGGCTCCAGATCGAGGCGGGCGACGGCGCCCCAGCCGATGGTGAGCACGACCTCGCGGGGCAACTGGCCCGGGGTGTACGACTCCGGGTTGGCCACCACGCGGCTGAGCACCACCGAGGAGATCCGCCCGAGCTTCACGGACTCGGTGGAGGTCGTGGCGTACGGGGACGGGGAGGTGGCGTCGGCGGCCTGCTCGTCGGTGTGGCTGACGATGAAGCGGGTGTCGGTGAGGACGAGGACGGTCACATGGCGGCGGACCTCGTTGGCGTCGAAGGTCGTCTCCTGGTGCACCAGGTACGCCGCGACCGGCTCACCGCCGACGGCGGCCTGCACCGCCTCGGCCACGAGGGCCGGGTAGTAGCCGCTGCGCTCGATCGCCGCGCGCAGCCCCTGGGTCGTCGTACCGGTCTTAGCCATGTCCTCCATCTTACGGGCCCACAGGGGGGCGGCAGGACGCCTGGGACAAGCCGGTCCGCGGGGGCTGGTACGGCGGACACACGGGGCGGGGCCCGGCTCCCGCCGCGCCGCGCGGGGGGTCAGTAGACGGGCAGGCGGCGGGGGCCGAGGTCGGTGGTGGCGGGCGGGCGGGCGAGGCGGACGGATGCCCCGAGGACCGACAGACCGCGCGGGGCGACGACGACCGGTTCCAGGTCGACGCCCACCACCTCGGGGTGGTCGTCGACGAGCCGGGACACCCGCAGCAGCACCTCGGCCAGTGCGGCGGTGTCGACGGGCTGGGAGCCGCGCCAGCCGAAGAGGAGGGGGGCGGCGCGGATCGACCGGATCTGGGCGTCGACATCGCGGTCGGTCGCGGGGATGAGGCGGTGCGCGATGTCGCCCAGCAGCTGGGAGGGGGCGCCCGCCAGGCCGAACGAGAGGACGGCACCGGCCGCCGGGTCGATGGCGGCGCGGACCACCGTGTCGACGCCGCGCGGCACCATCTTCTGCACGACGGGCGCAAGCTCCTCCGGGGTGCCGAGGGAGGCGGTCAGTTCGCCGTAGGTGCGGCGCAGGTCCTCCTCGTCGGCTATGTCCAGGCGGATGCCGCCGAGGTCGCTGCGGTGGCGCAGGTGGGGCGCGGTGGTTTTGAGGGCGACGGGGTAGCCGAGGCGGGCGGCGGCGCGGACGGCGGCGTCCGGGCCGGGGGCGGGCAGCGACGGCTGGGTGGGGATGCCGTAGCGGGCGAGCAGGGCGGCGGCATCCTCGGCGGGCAGCGGAACGGAGCGGCCGGCGGGCGGGTCGAGGTGGTCGAGCAGCCGCGCGATGTCGGCACCGGCCGCGGCCTCCTGGATGTCGTCGTACGCGGGGACCCGGCCCGGCTCGGCGACCTCCCGGCGCCAGGCGGCGTACCGCACGGCCTCGGCGAGGGCCCGGACGGCGCGCTCGGCGGCGGGGTAGGCGGGGAGCGGGGTGCGGGCGAGCGGGTAGGGCGCGGTGGGCGAGGTGGGGGCCACGGGAACGTCGTCTGCGGCGAGGGTCTCGGGTCCGGCCGAGGCGGCGGGCGCTGCGGCTCCGGCGCCGGAGGCTTCCGGTCCGGCCTGGGCGGCGGGCTCCGCGGGGCCGGTGGCCGGAGCATCTGGGTCTGCAGCTCGGGCGGCGGGGCCGGTGGCCGGGACGCCGAGGCCCGCGCTCGGGGCATTATCGGGTGCCCTCGGGACAACGTCCTTGGGCACCCCCGGGCCGGCCGGAGCCGCAAGCGCCGTAGCGAGCGCATCCATGGCCAGATGCACGACGGCCACTGGCTTGGCCGGGCCCGCGGCGGCCGCCGAGCGCAGTGCCGCGGCCAGTTCCTCGCCCTCCCCCGGGGCGGTCGCGTTGCCCTCCCCCACCCAGGGGATCGCGGTGACCACGACGGCGTCGCAGCCCTCGCGTGCCAGTTCCTCGGCGAGGGCGGTGTGGAAGTCGTGCGGGGTCGCGGCGGAGGGCAGCACCCGGGGGCGCCGCGGGCGCAGACCCTCGGTCAGGCACGCGTCGTAGGCGAGGAGGGAGAGCGCCTCGGAGTTGCCGAGGACGGCGACGCGGGCGCCCGCGGGGAGCGGCTGGGAGGCGAGCAGCAGCCCGGCGTCGAGGAGTTCGGTGACGGTGTCGACGCGGATGACACCGGCCTGCCGCATCAGGGCGGCGACGGTGCTGTCCGGGATGCGGACGGTGGGGACCGTGTGCCCCAGGGGCGCGGTGCCGTGGTGGCGGGCGCCCTTGGCGACGACGACCGGTTTGACGGCGGCGGTGCGGCGGGCGAGGCGGGTGAACTTGCGGGGGTTGCCGATGGATTCGAGGTAGAGGATCGCGACGTCGGTGTCCGGGTCGTCGTACCAGTACTGGAGCAGGTCGTTCCCGGAGGCGTCGGCGCGGTTTCCGGCGGAGACGAAGGTGGAGACCCCGGCGGGCGAGCCGTCCCCGGGGCCGCGCTCGTGCAAGCCGCTGAGCAGGGCGATGCCGATCGCGCCGGACTGGGTGAACAGCCCGATGCGGCCGGTGGCGGGCATCACCGGCGCGAAGGAGGCGTTCAGCCGGACGCCGGGGGCGGTGTTGATCAGGCCGAAGGCGTTCGGGCCGATCAGGCGCATGCCGTAGGAGCGGGTGCGGCGCAGCAGGGCGCGCTGGCGTTCGCGCCCCTCGGTTCCGGCCTCGGCGTACCCGGAGGAGAGGACCAGGACGCCCTGGACGCCGTGTTCCCCGCAGTCGTCGATCACCTCGGGGACGTGGTCGGCCGGGACGGCAATGACCGCGAGGTCGACCGGGCCGTCGATCTCCCGCAGGGAGCGGACGGCGGGGACACCCTCGGGGTCGAGGCGGTCGGTCCCCTCGGGGAAGGCGCGGTTGACGGCGTGGACGCGGCCGGTGAAGCCGGAGTCGAGGACATGGCGCAGGGCGGTGCGGCCGACGCCGCCGGGCGTGCGGCCGGTGCCGATGACGGCGACCGAGCCGGGGGCGAGGAGCCGCTGCATGGAGCGGGCCTCGGCGCGCTGCTCGCGGCCGCGCATCACGGCCATGGACTGCTCGGTCGGTTCGAGGTCGAATTCCAGCCGGACGACGCCGTCCTCGAAGGTGCGCTGCTGGGTGTACCCGGCGTCCGTGAACACCTTGATCATCTTGGAGTTGGCGGGGAGGACCTCGGCGGCGAACCGGCGGATGCCGCGCTCCCGTGCGACGGCGGCGATGTGCTCCAGCAGCGCGGAGGCGACGCCGCGGCCCTGGTGGGCGTCCTGCACCAGGAAGGCGACCTCCGCCTGGTCGTCCCCCGGGTCCGTGGCCGGCAGACCCCGGTCGTTGATCCGGTCGTAGCGGACGGTGGCGATGAACTCGCCGCCCACGGTGGCGGCGAGGCCGACCCGGTCGACGTAGTCGTGGTGGGTGAAGCGGTGCACGTCGCGGTCGGAGAGGCGGGGATAGGGCGCGAAGAAGCGGTAGTACTTCGATTCGTCCGAAACCTGTTCGTAGAAGGAGACCAGGCGCTCGGCGTCGTCCGGGGTGATCGGGCGGATCCGGGCGGTGCCGCCGTCGCGCAGCACCACATCGGCTTCCCAGTGGCTCGGGTACGCGCGATCCGGCGGCTGCTGCATGCGGACAGCGTACGGCCGGGCACCGACAACCGGCTCGTGCGCGCGGGCGGGGCCGGGCGCCGGGCCGGCGGCGGGCGTCCTGGCGGCAGTCGTCGGGCGGCACCCGCGGACCGGTCCGGACGTGGTGCGGACGAGGTGCGGACGAGGTACGGACAAGGTGCGGACGAGGGTGCGGAACACCGGAGGTGGGGCTTCCGGAGCACCCGCGACCGCGCGAGAGACTGGTCTAGATAACTGTGACGACTTGAAGGGCAACACCATGGCTGAGCGCCGCGTCAATGTCGGTTGGGCCGAGGGGCTGCACGCCCGTCCTGCCTCGATCTTCGTCCGTGCGGCCACCGCCGCCGGCGTTCCCGTGACGATCGCCAAGGCCGACGGCGCCCCCGTGAACGCGGCCTCGATGCTCGCGGTGCTGAGCCTGGGCGCCCAGGGTGGCGAGGAGATCGTGCTCGCCTCGGACGCCGAGGGCGCGGAGGCCGCACTGGAGCGCCTGGCGAAGCTGGTCACCGAGGGCCTCGACGAGCTGCCGGAGACCGTCTGAACCGGGACGCCGCCACCTCCCCGCAGCCGGGGAAAGGCCCCACCGTCACGGCCGGAAACGGTCACCGCGGCGGGGCCTTTCGCGTTCCGGGCAACGGAACGGCCACCGCTCCCCGGGGCGGCACCTGTCCCCCGCTCGCAATTCGCCGCAGCCCCGGCGGGCACCGCACGACCGAATACATGAATACGCATCTACGCGGTTGCGGCAATTCCCGGATGGCGCGTTTTCCGGCACCCGTTTCCGCAATTCCCCGAACAGATCCCGCCACCCGCCGGTCGCCCCGTATACCGCGCCCCTATGAAGAACGCACCCGCCCGCTGCTGACGGGACGTTGCGGATGGCGCACCGCGGCCGGCTGACGGTGCCGCGGGCGGTACGCCGGGAGCGACCGCGCGACATGCGACGCCATCAGGGCGCGCGCCGCCTCTGCGTCGCCCCGGGCCACCGCGTCCAGCACCGCACCATGGTCGTCCCAGGTCTCCACATACCGCGCCGGAAGCTCGACGACGTACATCCACTCGATCTTCCGCCGCACCTGGGTCAGCAGCGCGGTCAGCCCCGGATTTCCCGCCGCCCGCGCCAGCGTCTCGTGGAACCAGCCGTCCAACCGGGGCAGATCGCCCGGACAGCCGCGGCGGGCGCGCTCCCTGCCGAGCCGCACCACGCCCCGTAAGACCTTCAGATGCGCGTCGGTGCGGCGGACCGCCGCACGGGCGGCGCCCATCGGCTCCAGGAGCGCGCGCAGGTCCAGGAGGTCGGCCGCCTCCTGGACGGTGGGCGCCGCGACGCAGGCGCCCGCGTGCCGTCGCGCGGTGACGAACCCCTCGGACTGCAGGGTCCGCAACGCCTCACGGACCGGCACCCGGGAGACGCCGTAACGGGTGGCCAGAATGTCCTCGACGAGCCGGCTGCCGGGGATCAGCACGCCGGAAACGATGTCGTCGCGAATCGCCGCGGAGATGCGCTGCACGGAAATCTGGCCTTGCGTCATCGTGGGCGCCTCCACCGTCCTCCCCGGAAAACGCCGGTGTACGGCGCCTTTTCGGCGACTCTATTCGACGGTGGTGGCGCCTTTACCGCCTTCACGCATTCATGGAGATCTTTTGGTGAGAGCCTTCCCTGACCGCCGGGAAATCCAGCCATCCGCTGTACAGCACCGGACGCACCGGAGCCCCGGGCGCCCGGTGAGGGCGGGCCGGGGCTCCGGGAGGCGAGATGGATCAGACGTTGACGCCGTGCGACCGCAGGTAGGAGATCGGGTCGATGTCCGAGCCGTAGTCCGGACCGGTCCGGGCCTCGAAGTGCAGGTGCGGGCCGGTGACGTTGCCGGTCGCGCCGGACAGGCCGATCTGCTCATGGGGCATCACCTGCTGGCCGACCGAGACACCGATCTGCGACAGGTGGCCGTACTGGGTGTACGTGCCGTCGTTCATCTTGATGACGATGTTGTTGCCGTACGCGCCGCCCCACCCCGCCTCGACGACGGTGCCCGCGCCGACGGCGTGCACGGTGGTGCCGGGGTCGGCGTGGAAGTCGATGCCGGTGTGCGTACCGGAGGACCACAGTCCGCTGGACGCCTGGTAGGCGGTGGAGACGTACGAGCCGGAAATCGGGGCGACGAAGGCGTTGAGGCGCTTGCGCTCCTCCTCGCGGGCGGCGCGGACCTCGGCCTCGTGCCGCTTGTCGGCCGCCGCCTTGGCGGCCCGGGCCTGCTTCTCCGCCTCGGCCTCGGCCTTCGCCTTGGCCTCGGCGGTCTCGGCGACGGCCTGCTGCGCATCGGCCTGGGCCTGGACGCGCTCGGCGAGTTCGTCACCGAGGACGACGGCCCGCTGCAGGCCCGTGTCGTGCGCGGCGCCGGACGTGGCGGCCATCGCGGGAGAGGACACGGAGACGACGACGCCGGAGGCGGCGAGACCGGCGATGCCGGCGATGTTGCGGGTCGTCCGGGCGCTGCGGCTCGGACGGCGGTGCTTCCCGGTGGCACGGGTGAACGCCATGTGCTGGCTGGTTCCTTTCCTTCCCTCTCGCCTACCGGGTTAGCTGACGGGTTCGGAGCAGGAAGGTCTCCTACGGGTCCCTCCGGAGAGGCGCCCGATTCACCCCAGGGACGTGTGGGTCCCCGGCTCCCCTGGCTCGCGCCGTACGGGGACTCGGCGATGGCTGTCCGATGCCGCGGTTGCGGCGTGCAGCTGGCGGACAGCGCGCATGAAGCTAATCGTGACAACTTTCAATCGGCAAACAGAAACGCCATATTGTGCGTCACGCCACACCGGCGCGACGGAACCAGCGGCCAGCAAATCCGGACATAAAGGGGATCCCGAGGGTGGCCTTCCGCCCTCGGGATCCCCTTTTGTTCCACTGTGCCGGGCCGCCGTGACGACCCGGCCGGGGCCACCGCTCCTCCGGCTCGTCAGCCCCTGACGACCGTCACCTCGCCGATGCCCAGCGCCCGGACCGGCTCGGCGATCTGCGCCGCATCACCGACCAGCACCGTCACCAGCCGGTCCGCCGGGAACGCGCTGACCACGGCGGCGGTCGCCTCGACCGTACCGGTCTCGGCCAGCCGCGCGTACAGCTGCGCCTGGTAGTCGTCCGGCAGATGCTGCTCCACCTGGTCGGCGAGGGTGCCCGCTACCGCCGCCGCCGTCTCGTACTTCAGCGGCGCGACGCCGACGAGGTTCTGCACGGCGACGTCCCGCTCGGCGTCCGTCAGCCCCTCCGCCGCGAGGGTACGCAGCACCTTCCACAGGTCGTCGAGGGCCGGACCGGTGGACTCGGTGTCGACCGAGCCGCTGATCGCCAGCATCGAGGCGCCGGTGGAGCCCCCGGGCGCGTCCGGCGCCGACGAACGCAGCACCTGCCCGAAGGCCCGCACCCCGTAGGTGTAGCCCTTCTCCTCACGCAGCACCCGGTCCAGACGCGACGTCAGGGTGCCGCCCAGGCAGTACGTGCCGAGGACCTGCGCAGGCCACTGGCGGTCGTGGCGGTCGGCGCCGATCCGCCCGATGAGCAGCTGCGTCTGCACCGCTCCGGGGCGATCGACGATCACGACGCGGCCGGTGTCGTCCGCGGTGATCGGCGCGACGGCGACCGGCTCGGCGGCGGACCCCTGCCAGGCGCCCAGCGTGTCGGCGAGCGCCGCGTCCACGTCAATGCCGGTGAAGTCACCGACGATCACGACGGTGGCCGCCGCGGGCCTCAGATGCGCCGCGTAGAACGCCCGGACGGCCGCCGCGTCGATGCGGCCGACGGTCTCCTCGGTGCCCTGCCGGGGCCGCGACATCCTGGACGACGCGGGGAACAGCTCCTTGGACAGCGCCATCGCGGCGCGGCGCCCCGGGTTGGCCAGCTCGTGCGGGATCTCGTCGAGACGGTTACGCACCAGGCGCTCCACCTCGCCCTCGGGGAAGGCCGGGGCGCGCAGCGCGTCGGCGAGCAGCCCCAGGGCGCGCGACAGCCGGGAGGCCGGGACCTCCAGGGAGACCCGCACCCCGGGGTGGTCGGCGTGCGCGTCCAACGTGGCGCCGCAGCGCTCCAGTTCGGCGGCGAATTCCTCGGCGTCGTGCCGGTCGGTGCCCTCCGACAGCGCCCGCGCCATGATCGTGGCGACACCGTCCAGGCGCTCCGGCTCGGACTCCAGCGGCGCGACGATGTCGACCTCGACGGCGACGACCTGCTGGCCGGGGCGGTGGCTGCGCAGCACCGTCAGGCCGTTGGGCAGCGCACCGCGCTCGGGCGCCGGGAAGGCCCACGGCTTGGGCGCCCCGCCCCGGGGCTGCGGGTGGAAGGTCATCTCGCTCATGGCCAGGTCCTCGCGGGTCGTGGCGTCACTCACCGGTCCGCCTCCTCGTCGTTGTCGGCGCTCTCGTCGGCGGCGGTCGGCTCGTACACCAGCACCGCGCGGTTGTCGGGGCGCAGCCGGGCCTGGGCGACGGCGTGCACCTCCTCGGGCGTGATGTCCAGAACACGCCCCACGGCGGTCAGCGCCAGCTGCGGGTCGCCGAACAGGACGGCGTAGCGGCACAGTTCGTCGGCGCGCCCGCTGACCGTCGCGAGGCGGTCCAGCCACTCGCGCTCCAGCTGGGCCTGCGCCCGCTCCATCTCCTCCGGGGTCGGCCCCTCGGCGGCGAACCGGGCCAGCTCCTCGTCGACGGCGCTCTCGATGTCCGCGACCTCCACGCCACCGGACGTCTTGACGTCCAGCCAGCCCAGGGACGGCGCACCGGCCAGCCGCAACAGGCCGAACCCGGCGGCGACGGCGCTGCGGTCGCGGCGCACCAGGCGGTTGTAGAGGCGTGAGGACTCGCCGCCGCCCAGGACGGTCAACGCGAGATCGGCGGCGTCCGCCTCCCGGGTGCCGTCGTGCGGCAGCCGGTAGGCCGACATCAGGGCACGCGAGGGCACCTCCTCCTCGATGACCTCCCGCAGCTGGCCGCCGACGGTGTCCGGCAGGGCACCGCTGCGCGGCGGCTGCTTGCCGTCGTGCGAGGGGATCGACCCGAAGTACTTCTCGACCCAGGCGAGCGTCTGCTCGGGGTCGATGTCGCCGACCACCGACAGGACCGCGTTGTTGGGCGCGTAATAGGTGCGGAAGAACGCCCGCGCGTCCTCCAGGGACGCCGCGTCCAGATCGGCCATCGACCCGATGGGCGTGTGGTGGTAGGGGTGGCCCTCCGGGTACGCCATGGCCGTCAGCTTCTCGAAGGCCGTGCCGTAGGGGACGTTGTCGTACCGCTGGCGGCGTTCGTTCTTGACGACGTCGCGCTGGTTCTCCAGGGACTCCTCGTCGAGCGCCGTCAGGAGGGAGCCCATGCGGTCCGCCTCCAGCCAGAGCGCCAGCTCCAGCTCATGGGCGGGCATGGTCTCGAAGTAGTTGGTGCGCTCGAAGCTGGTGGTGCCGTTCAGCGAGCCGCCTGCACCCTGCACCAGCTCGAAGTGGCCGTTCCCCTTGACCTGCGCGGACCCCTGGAACATCAGATGCTCGAAGAGGTGGGCCAGGCCGGTACGGCCCTTGACCTCGTGACGCGAACCTACGTCGTACCACAGGCAGACGGCTGCCACCGGCGTCAGATGGTCCTCCGAGAGCACCACGCGCAGGCCGTTGGCCAGCCGGTGCTCGGTCGCTGTCAGGCCGCCGGAGCCGGCTTTTTCTGTGGCCGTGTGACCCATGGGCATGTACGTCCCTTCGATCCGCTTGCGAAGAAGTCCTGTCACTGTATGCAATCGCGTCGGCATCTGGCGAAGTTCCCGTGCGGCCGCCCCCGTACGAGCGGCGGGAGATGCGCCACGGCCCCGTGGAGGGGAGTCGCGTCCGGCGTTGTCGGTGGGGCGGTCCACAATGGTCCGCGTCGGAGTCAGCAGACTCACCGGTCGATCCCCCGCCGGTCGGACCGGCAGCTGTTCACCAACGGCTGGTCGACCCACACATCGGCAGTAGACGCAGCAGAAGGAGCCGCAGCCGCGATGGCCCGCCGCAGCACGAAGACCCCGCCGCCGGACGACTTCGAGGAGAGGATCCTCGACATCGACGTCGTCGACGAGATGCAGGGTTCCTTCCTTGAGTACGCGTATTCGGTCATCTACTCCCGCGCCCTGCCGGACGCCCGGGACGGCATGAAGCCCGTGCACCGCCGCATCCTCTACCAGATGAACGAGATGGGCCTGCGCCCCGACCGTGGCTACGTCAAGTGCGCCCGCGTCGTCGGCGAGGTCATGGGCAAGCTCCACCCCCACGGCGACGCCTCCATCTACGACGCCCTGGTGCGCATGGCACAGCCGTTCTCGATGCGGCTGCCCCTGGTGGACGGCCACGGCAACTTCGGCTCGCTCGGCAACGACGACCCGCCCGCCGCGATGCGGTACACCGAGTGCCGGATGGCGTCCGCGACGACCCTGATGACGGAGTCGATCGACGAGGACACCGTCGATTTCGCGCCGAACTACGACGGCCAGGAGCGGGAGCCGGTCACCCTCCCCGCCGCCTACCCGAACCTTCTGGTCAACGGCGCATCCGGTATCGCTGTCGGTATGGCGACAAATATGCCGCCGCACAACCTCGGCGAGGTCATCGCCGCCGCCCGTCACCTCATCAAGCACCCCAACGCCGACCTCGAAACGCTGATGCGGTTCGTGCCGGGTCCCGATCTGCCCACCGGTGGCCGGATCGTGGGGCTGGGCGGCGTGCGCGACGCGTACGAGAAGGGCCGCGGCACCTTCAAGATCCGCGCCACGGTGGCGGTCGATAACGTCACCGCGCGCCGCAAGGGCCTCGTCGTCACCGAACTGCCCTTCAGTGTCGGCCCCGAGAAGGTCATCTCGAAGATCAAGGACCTGGTCGGCTCGAAGCGGCTGCAGGGCATCGCCGACGTCAAGGACCTCACCGACCGCGAACACGGTCTGCGCCTGGTCATCGAGATCAAGAACGGCTTCAACCCGGAAGCCGTCCTGGAGCAGCTCTACAAGCTGACGCCGATGGAGGAGACCTTCGGCATCAACAACGTCGCCCTCGTCGACGGCCAGCCGCTGACCCTGGGCCTCAAGGAGCTGCTGGAGGTCTACGTCGACCACCGCTTCGAGGTCGTGCGGCGGCGCAGCGAGTTCCGCCGCGGCAAGCGCCGCGACCGGCTGCACCTGGTGGAGGGCCTGCTCACCGCCCTCGTCGACATCGACGAGGTCATCCGCCTCATCCGCTCCAGCGAGAACAGCGCCCAGGCCAAGGAGCGGCTGATCGAACGCTTCTCCCTGAGCGACATCCAGACGCAGTACATCCTGGACACGCCGCTGCGCCGGCTCACCAAGTTCGACCGCATCGAGCTGGAGGCGGAGCGCGACACGCTGCGCTCCGAGATCGAGCAGCTGACCGGCATCCTGGAGTCGGACGCCGAGCTGCGCAAGCTGGTCTCCGGCGAACTCGCCGCCGTCTCCAAGAAGTACGGCACCGAACGCCGCACCGTCCTGCTGGAGTCCGCCGGTACCTCGGTCGCCGCGGTACCGCTGGAGGTCTCCGACGACCCGTGCCGAGTACTGCTGTCGTCGACGGGTCTGCTGGCCCGGACGGCTGGTGGGGACACCCCGTTCGACGCCGACGCCAAGCGCGTCAAGCACGACGTCGTCGTCTCCGCCGTGCCCGCGACCACGCGCGGTGAGGTCGGCGCCGTGACATCGTCGGGACGGCTGCTGCGCCTGCCGGTGATCGACCTGCCGCAGCTCCCCGAGACGGTGGCCGCACCCAGCCTCGCCGGTGGCGCACAGCTGTCGGAGTTCCTGACCCTGCAGAACGGCGAGACCCTGATCTGCCTGACCACACTCGACGAGTCCTCACCGGGCCTCGCACTCGGCACGGAACAGGGCATCGTCAAACGCGTGGTGCCCGACTACCCGGCGCACAAGGACGAGTTGGAGGTCATCACCCTCAAGGAGGGCGACCGCATCGTCGGCGCCGCCGAACTGCGCACCGGTGAGGAGGACCTGATCTTCATCACCGACGAGGCACAACTGCTCCGGTACCCGGCCTCGCAGGTCCGGCCACAGGGCCGCCCGGCGGGCGGCATGGCCGGGGTCAAACTCGGCGCGGGCGCCAAGGTGCTCTCCTTCGGCGCCATCGATCCGGCGGCCGACGCGGTGGTCTTCACCGTCGCCGGTTCGCACGGCATGCTCGACGACTCGCTGGCGACGGCCAAACTCACCCCGTTCGACCAGTACCCACGCAAGGGCCGCGCGACCGGCGGCGTACGCTGCCAGCGCTTCCTGAAGGGCGAGGACTGCCTCACCCTCGCCTGGGCAGGCGCGGCCCCCGCCCGCGCCGCCGACGCCAAGGGCGCCCCGGTGCCCCTCCCGGAACCGGACCCGCGGCGCGACGGCTCCGGCGTACCGCTGACGAAGCCCGTGGCAGCGCTGGCGGGGCCGGCGTAGAGGGATCGGCTACGGCGACAGCCGCTCGGAGGGGGCGCACCCGCACTGTGGTGTGGGGGCGCCCCTGACGCTGTGCGGGGGGGGGTGGACGCAGAGGTGCGGAAGGGGCGGTTGCGTTGTCGTCCGGTCCGGTGCTGCTCCGTTGTTCCTAATTCGTGAGTAGGCGGTTCCAGATCAGCTCGTGGGTGAGCTGTTGGACTGTTGAAGTGGGTTGGGTTCGTAGTGGTCGCGTGGGCGCCGGGCAGACTCCTGTCGGTTCCCGGTCCGTTGATGCCTTACGAGAGAACGGTGGCGCCGGCGGCTTCGGGCCGCTACGGAACCCAACCCGGCCCCCCGCACGTAGATCGTTGCGGTGTGAGCCCGTCGCAGGGCGACCTCTTCGCTTCCTCCCGAGCCACCGAGCTCTTCGTAAGACAGAGGCCCCTGCGGCGCGCTGGTGCCGCGAACGGCTAGTGAGATGGCGGGCCGAAGAGTACGCAGCCTGCGCGGCCGCCGCAGACCTCGCGACGGCGGTGGAGGAGCATTTTCGCCGGCACCCGGACGCTGAGATCCTCCTCAGCTTCCCCGGCCTGGGGGTACAGCTCGCCGCCCGGGTGCTCGCCGAGATCGGAGACGACCGCAGCCGCTTCGCCGACGCCCGCGCCTTGAATGCCTACGCGGGATCAGCCCCCATCACTCGCGCTTCGGGCAAGAAACGCTACGTGGGACGGCGTTTCATCAAGAACGACCGGCTGATCACCGCCGGATTCCTCTGGGTCTTCTCCTCGCTGAGAGCCTCTTGTGGGGCTGACGCGCACCACCGCCGACGACGCGAGCGCGGAGACTGGCACGCCCAAGCCCAGCGGCACCTGTTCAACCGCCTGATCGGCCAGCTCTACCACTGTTTGCAGACCGGACAGTTCTTCGACGAGCAGCATGCCTTCACCTCCTCAGCAGCGGACTTGGCCGTCGCGGCTTGGCTTCTCAGACACGTGAGATGTCTCTCGTTATCGCTCGTGACCGTCTTGGTCATCGCGGTCGGCTACGTAGCGCAGGACGCCCCACATGGCGCGCTCCAGTAGGTCGTCGTCGTGGGGTGACGATGCGTCTTGGGGTGATGTTGCACGCTGCCGCGGTCGGTTGTGCGCAAGCGTGTCATCGGGGGACGGCGCGGTGACAGTCACTGCTTCTGTCATCCTGCATGCACACAACTGCTCCTGCAGTGACCCCGCGTCGATACGGCTACCGATGAGCACGAGCTGCGTACAACGCTCCTCGCCACGCTCCCAAGACGTCGGGTAGAACCGAAGAAAATCACCCACCGCGTGTACTCCGAACTTCTGTCTGCTCCCCGGAACGTCGAAGTGCACGAACCCCTTGATGCGATACAGACCTGCCGGGCGACTGTCGAGAAAATCCATCAACCGACGCGGGTGCATGGCGACACGCGAGGTGAACTCCACGGTCTGGTAACCGCTGTGAAGGTGTTGCCCGTGGCAGTCGCCCGAACACGGCTCGCCCTCATGCGGCGGCGACTGTCGCTGGCCCTCGCCCGACGCGTCATGCGCACGCGCACTGACACTGACATCCACCACGGCCACTGGGGCATGCTGTGGTTGGGGGTGCTGACTGTCGCGAGCCACGGTGCCCGGCTGACAGTCACTCCCCGAACTGATACGTGTCACCGCCTCCGCGTCATGGTGACGCGCCGCGCGGTAGTCGGCCGTTTCCCGCAACAGGTCCTCGAACGACAACTGCTTCATCGCCGGGTCACAGTCGTCTCCCGGTCCGCGGTCGAAGAACACCTCCGGGGCGATGCGTCCGTACGCCGCGCAGATCACGGGCCGTCCCGGCGCCAGCTCCCCCAAGGTGGTGGCGAGCCGTTGGCGCTGCTCGTCACCGATACGGTCAGCCTTGTTGAGCACGACAAGGTCGGCGATGCCGACATGCCGGTCAAGTTCGGGATGGCGGCCGCGCATTGCCTCGAACTCGGCGGCATCGACGACCTCTACCAGGCCACCGTAAACAATCCGGGTGTTCTCGCTGGCGAGGATCATGCGGATGAGTTCCTGTGGCTCGGCCAGGCCGCTGGCCTCGATGACGATGACGTCGATACGGGCCGCGGGCCGTGCGAGACGTTTCAGGTATTCATCCAACTCGCTGGTGTCGACCGCGCAGCACAGGCATCCGTTGCCGAGCGAAACCATCGAGTCCACCTGACCGGCGACTGCCATCGCATCGATCTCGATGCTCCCGAAATCGTTGACGATAGCGCCGATGCGTGTACCGTCACCTGCCGCCAGAAGGTGGTTGAGCAACGTGGTCTTGCCCGATCCCAAAAAGCCGGCAAGGACGACAACCGGGATCTGCTGCGTGGCCAAGGGGGCGCCTCCATGATTCGGAGACCGGGCCGCAGCGCGGGTGACCGACCGAGCGGACCGGAGGAAACGGGCTGCCGATCGTAACGGACCCCTGATGCACCCAGGCGAGGTAGTCCAGCCGACGAAGTGAGGCGGCCGCATCCACCTCGATCAGCGGGGCCGTCGACCTCCCACGTGCTCTTCCCCATGGCTGACAGCAACACGGACGGGCCGGTGCATCCGGCCTCGCGACGGTATCCACGCCCGCGGGTCAAGCCAGGCCACAGCGTCTGTGGCCGCGGTGCCAGCACGCCGAAGTTGCGGTGCTCCCCGCCCTGAGAAGCACCGCCCCGGCTGCCACTGCTGGGCGTAGTGGGGCCCCATGCCCAGGGCTCCCGCTGGGCCCCAATCGCTCTGGCCGCTATGCGGCCAGGGGCACCCGAGCCCGCCCGGCCTTACCGCCGCCCCGGCCGACGGGACCGCCCGGCAGACTGTCGCCCCGGCCCGCCGGCAGGTCGTGCCGCCCCGCGTGGCCCCGTCGTAGCGGCAGACTTCCTGCGGCGCCTTCGGCCACCGCCCGTCACCGCTTGGGGACGGTGATCACTTCGGTGCCCGTCGCACGGTTCACCGCCTTCGGCCACTCCATCCCCATCCCCATCCGCTGCCCGCTCCTCGGCCAGCGCGTTGTCGGCACCTCCCTCCGCTTCAGGCAGGTTAGGCTTACCTTCGTGAGCACCTGCACTCTTGCTTCCCGCGAAGGCGCCGAGCCCCTCGCCGGAACCGCGGCCACCGCCCGAACCTGGCTGCTCATCGAGCAGCCGGGCCCGTGGGGAGTCGAGGCTCTGACGAACAGCCACCTCGACCCGGACCTCGGCCGAGCCCTGAAGGCCGTCACCGACGGAACTGGCGTCCGCGTTGCGTTGATCCGCCGCCCCAGTCCGTACAGCAAGAGAAGCACCATGCTCCGGCGCCGGGTGTTCCTCGCCCACACCGCACCGGGCCGCTCCTGGATCCGTACCACCACCGTCGCCGACCCGAGGAGCCTGCTCCGACTGGACTTCACCGCCGCGGATGCCGGTCATCACGATGGGCTCTGGGACGCCTACTCCGGCCCCCCTCCCGTCCTGGTCTGCACGAATGGCAAACGGGACAGGTGCTGCGCCGTCCTGGGACGCCCTCTCGCCGCCGACCTCGCGAGTACCGGCACCGAGACCTGGGAAGTCACCCACATCGGTGGCCACCGCTTCGCGCCAACCCTGGTCGTGCTGCCCTACGGGTACGCCTACGGTCGTGCCTCGGCCGATCTGGTCAGGCACGCCATCGAGGCGGCGAGCAACGGCCGGATCGCGCTCGACCACTGCCGCGGGCGCTCCACCTGGGACCGCCCGGCCCAAGCCGCCGACCTCGCCGTCCGGGACATGCTGGGTGAGCACCGCGCGGACGCACTCGACGTCGTACGGACCGACACGGTGCGGCCCGAAGCGGTGTGGGCCAACCCTCCGGCCTCCGCGCGCGCCACCGCTGCGGAGCCCCTCCCTGCGTGGTCCGTCACCGTCTCCCATTCCGACGGCCGCATGTGGCAGGTGCTGGTCGAACAGCGGGCCGATGGTGCTCCTGCGCCCGCGAGCTGTGGCTCGCTGCTCGACCCACCTGCGCGTATGGCCGTTACAGCCATCACTCACCTCAGCAGCGGATCGCCCACGAGCCTTGTGAGTGGTCGCCTCGTCGCAGCATCCTGACGTGCCCGCGGGAACGGAGCCCCACGCCTGCCGAGGAGCCGCTCCCCGGCTGGCGTGGGCCGGAACGGTCTCCTGCTGACTCACCTTCCTGGTACGCCCTGCCCGGGAGGCCAAGGCCACCGCGACGGCGATGCCGACTCCGAGCACCGACCACACGACGTGCGCCCCTCGTCGGCCACCCGAATTCGGCAGTGCCTCCCGAGTGGCACATCCCCGCGTTGCTGCGTTCATCCCTTGTCTCCCCCGCTCGCTGTGTCGCGTGCTGTGGCGTCGGGCCTTCAGGGCCTCTCCGTCCAGGCCCAGCAGTTCCGGCGTCACCCGCTCTCTCTTCGCGAGGTTAGGACTTCACGATCCGCAGCCGAAAGCCCTGTGGATAACTCAACCGTCGCAGCTCTTGACCACTAGGCATTCCCGACCGTAACCGAACGAACACCCACAGTACGTAGGCCGCCAGGTCGCACTGCGGGGGATTACCGAGGCGACAGTGACCGCCCTTACTGTTCGTCCACATGGGCGAGCCGGAAAAACCAAAGTCTCCGATCCCGAGCGCTGAAGAGTCCTCGGGCCCCACCACCTTGCCCAAGCCCCCCAGTGCCGAAGGCCACGGCGGTACACCGCCGCCCGTGTCCGGCACGCACCACCCGCTGTCGGTGTGCCGAAGACGAACCACTGCCGCTGGCCACCCGGCCGCCCATCACTGGTTGCTGCGGACGCGCCTCCATTGGCCGCGCCGCGTCTTCGCTCAGGTCCTGATGGTGCAGTTGGCCATCGCCACCGGTGTGACAGCACTCGTCACCGGCCTCTTCCTGGCCCCGCTCAGCGTGGAACTCGACAACCAGGCGATGCACCGCGCCCTGGCAATCGCCCAGACCACCGCTGCCGAGCCCCGGCTGGACAACGCACTGGAGAACTCACGCCCCACGCGGCACGGCCCCGTCCAACGGGCAGCCGAGCGGATCCGCAACGCCACAGGCGCCGAATACGTAGTGGTCATGAACAGGCACGGTGTGCGCTGGTCTCACACCGACCCGAACGAGATCGGACGGCGCGTCTCCACCGACCCGAGCCTGGCCCTCGCGGGCCACGAGGTCATGGAGATCGACGACGGCACCCTCGGCCGATCGGCACGCGGCAAGGTACCGCTACGCAACGACGGCAGGGAAATCATCGGCGCCGTATCCGTGGGCATCGCCTACGAGAGCGTGCACGAACGGCTTCTGTCCACCGTCCCGCAGCTGCTCGCCTACGCGGGCGGCGCCCTGGCCGCAGGAGCACTCGCCGCCTATCTGGTGGCCCGCCGTTTGCAGCGTCGTACGCACGACTTGGCGTTCTCTGATATTTCCGCACTGCTCAGCGAGCGCGAAGCAATGCTGCACGGCATCCGAGAGGGGTTCCTCGCCCTCGACAAGAACGGCCGGATCCGTCTGATGAACGATGAGGCGCAGCGGCTGCTGGGCCTGCCACCTGAGGTCACCGGGAACATGGTGGACGCCGCCCTTCCTGCTGGCCGCACAGCAGATGTATTGGCCGGCCGAGTCTCAGGAGCGGATCTGCTGACCGTCAGCGGTCAGCGCGTTCTCGTGGTCAACCGGATGCCCACCGACGACGGCGGGGCGGTGGTCACGCTGCGGGACCGTACCGAATTGGAGCGGCTGGGTCGCGAACTGGACGGCACCCGCGGACTCATCGACGCGCTCCGCGCTCAGGATCACGAACATGCCAACCAGCTCCACACACTCCTCGGCCTGCTGGAACTGGGCCTCCACGAGGAGGCCAGCTCCTTCATCACACAAGCGGTCGGCGTTCATCGAGCAACGGCCGAGCAAGTCACGGAGCGCATTCACGATCCGCTTGTGGCATCTCTCCTTGTCGGTAAAGCGACTATGGCAACCGAACGCGGTGTCTCACTCACCCTCGCCTCTGACACTCACCTCCCCGACCACCTGGTCGACCCGCACAGCTTGGTTACCGTTCTCGGCAATCTGGTGGACAACGCCCTGGATGCCACCGCCACGGTTCCCGACGCACAACTGGAGGTGCAGGTCCACGCGGACGGGCGGACGGCGGTCGTCCGCGTCAGCGACAACGGCCCGGGCGTCCCGGCGGCCCATCGCGCTTCGGTCTTCACCGAAGGATGGACGACGAAGGAACCCCCGCCCCATGGGCAGCGTGGCATCGGCTTGGCGCTGGTACGGAGGCTGGCCGAGCGCTACGGCGGCACCACGATAGTCGGTGACCGCCCCGGTGGGGGAGCTGTCTTCACGGTCACGCTCCCTGATGCGTTGTCCGACGAGCTGTCCGAGGAATGCTCAACTCCCCCAAGACAAGCCGCCGCAACCAACCTTCCGTGGAACGACGGCACCATCACGGGCACGTTCCCCGATGAGGCAACAGGAGCCCACCAGTGATCAATGTCGTGGTCGTGGACGATGACATCCAGGTGGCGAAGATCAACGCTGCCTACGTCGGCAAAGTGCCGGGTTTCCAGGTCAGTTGCCTCGCCCACACCGCAGCCCAGGCTCACGAAGCGCTGCGCACCCACGCAGTTGACCTGGTTCTCCTGGACCATTACCTCCCCGATGGCACGGGCCTACAGCTGGTGAGCAGCCTACGGAGCCGCGGCATACCGACAGACGTGATCATGGTGACCGCGGCACGTGACATCACGACGGTTCAAGCGGCGATGCGTCACGGCGCTCTGCAGTACCTCGTCAAACCGTTCACGTTCGCCGGTCTGCGCTCCAAGTTGGAGGGATACGCGGCCTTGCGTCGCACCTTCGAGGACGGCGGTCAGGCCGAGCAGTCAGAGGTGGACCGGATCTTCGGAGCGCTGGGGGCGGCCGGTACGGGTGCGACAGAGCTTCCCAAAGGCCACTCTGCCGCCACCGCCGACCGCGTGCGCGCCGTTCTCCGCACCGCCGATGCTCCCTTGTCCGCTCAGGGTGTCGCTGTACGGGCCGGACTCAGCCGTCAGACGGCGCAGCGCTATCTGAAGCTTCTGGAACGAGCAGGGCGCGTCCGGCTCACTCTCAGATACGGAGAGACCGGACGCCCCGAGCATCGCTATGCATGGGTATGAGAACGCGGTGAGGCCGCACCGGCACTGGTCAAGGACCGTACTTCGCTCTCCGTAAGCCGGGCCACGTCTGCGGGTTCGCCCGTGGCGACCGTGCCGAACCAGGGGTGCGAGGACGTGGAGGCTCCCTCCAGGCACTGTCGCGTCACCCGTACCGTCCTGCCTGGGGAGGGTCTCCTTGCTCCAGGCAACGGTGACGGGGCACTTCCACGTGATATGGCCATGCCACTCTGCTGCTTGTCCACCGAACGCTCCTTTGCACCCACCTGTTGGCCGGTTTCGTCAAGGACGGGCGGGCAGGGTGATGTCCGGTTTCGCCTTCCGGTCCGTTCACTCCATCAGGCGAGGTTCTCGCCAGGTGGCTGCGCCAGGCCGTGCTGGTACGCGTAGTGGATCGCCTGCACCCGGTCGCGCAGCCCGGCCTTGCCGAAGAGATTGTTGATATGTGTCTTTACCGTCGCGGTGGAGACGTGGAGTGTGCACGCGATCTCCGTGTTGGACAGTCCTTCGGCGACGAGCCGCAGTACCTCGACCTCGCGTGCGGTCAGCCCGTCCGGTGGTTCCGCGGATCGTCTGCGCGGCGACGGTGCGGGCTCGGCGACGCGTTCCAGCAGTCGCCGCTGGATCCTGGGTGACAGCCCGGCTTCCCCGGAGAGGACGTCGTTGATGGCACGGATGATCTCGTCGCCGTCCGCGTCCTTGGTCAGATAGCCGCGGGCACCGGCTTGGAGGGCAGGGAAGAGTGAATCGTCATCGGCGTAGGTGGTGAGGACGATCACCTGGGTGCCCGGGTGGTCGGTCCGGATGCGTCGCGTGGCTTCGACTCCGTCGCAGCGGGGCATGCGCAGATCCATCAGGACGATATCCGGGGTGAGTTCGGCGACGAGGCGGACAGCTTCCTCACCGTCCGGCGCGGATCCGACGACGTCGATGCCGGGCAGGAGGCCCAGCAGCATCACGATGCCTTGGCGCACCACGGTCTGATCGTCGGCGACCACCACGCGCCTCACGGGCCCGCCCGTCATGCCGGCACCTGCAGCCGCACCACAAAAATCTCCCCTTCAGGTCCTGATTCCAGCGTGCCGCCGAGGAGTTCGGCGCGCTCCCGCATGCCCACCAGACCGTATCCGGAGCCGCTGCACGCGAGTGCGTCGGGCTCCGTGCGCCCCACCGTGTTGCGTACCTCCAAGCCGATCGCGTCCTCCGTATAGGTGAGGTGGACGTCGGTGCGGGCCCCGGGCGCGTGTTTGCGGACATTGGTCAGCGCCTCCTGCGCGACACGGCGTACCGCCAGCGCCGCCTCCGGGAGGAGTCCGCGACGCTCCCCCGTGATCTCCAGGCGGGCGCCTTCCGCCGCGGTCAGTTCACGCAGGTACTCCTCGACGGGGCGCATCTCGCCCCGGAGCGCGGACAGCGCCTCACGGGTGCCGTCGAGTCCTTCGCGCGCCATTCCGCGGCAGGCCGTCGCCCGTTCGAGGAGCTGCTCGCGGTCGGTTTCGAGGTCGGTGCTGCGCTGGATGAGTAGCCGGACCGCCTCCAGGTGGACCAGTTGGGCGCTCAGGCTGTGGGCGAGGACGTCGTGGATCTCGCGGGCGATGCGGCCCCGTTCGGCCAGGGCGGCGGTCTCCGCCTCGGCGTTGCGCGCGGCGCGTTCCTGGGCGAGCAGCCGCTGGGTGTTGCCGCGTGCCTCCGCGTCGAGACGCATCACGTAGCCGGCGAGGGCGAGTCCTCCGGTGGTCGTCGCCGTCGTCAGCCAGTTGTCGTCGTTCACGAGGGCGAAGGTCGCGAGTGCGGCGGTCGCGCAGAGCAGGGCGGCGGCGAGTGGCAAGCGTTCCATGGCAACGACGGCGCAGCCGCACCAGAGCACGACCGCGGGGAGCGAGGCGCCGACGGCATGGAAGGCGAACGCGCCACCCGCCATGGCCAGAAATAGTCCGAGGGATGGCCACAGTCGCTGCCGCAGTGTGGTCAGGAAGAAGCCGTGGAAGGCCGCTCCCGCGAGGAGTACCGCGACGGCTCCGACGGGTCTCCACAAGCCGTGGAACGGCGGCCGGGTGAGCGTGGCCCACAGCAACAGCCCCACGAGGAGGACACGGACGACCCTGCCGATCCACCGGCGGGTCTCGCTCATGCCTTCGCGGACGAGCGCTTCCCTCAGGGGCCAGCGCGTCCAGACGTTCTGCGACACTCGGTGTCCTTCCCTGAGCGGCGGCGTTTCTCAGCCACCCACCGGAACACGGTACGTGGGCCGTACGGAGCGGGCCCTCCAGAAGGTGACCCCGTTCCGCGACAGCAGCATCGCGGCGACGGAGAGCATCAAGGCACCCGTCCCCTGGTGGATGCCGCACCGGAGCCCCGCTCCGATGAGCCCCAGGCGCACGACCATGCAGCACAGCCAGACGCCCACGGTCCGCCAGCCGCCCTTTGTCCAGACAGTGCCGTCGGTGTCCGTCCACATCGTGGTGGTCCAGGCCCAGGCGGCTCCGCTCGCAAGTCCGAGCAGGAGGCCGGCGGTCAGCAGCACGGCCGACGTGGTCGGGTGGGAGGCGTCCAGGAGGTGCGGTTCACGCAGCGCCATCACCGCCAGAATCGCGGGAATCAGCCACATTTTCCGGCCACTTGACGACAGTTGCTGCGCGGTGAACTGGCGGATGAACACGAACGCGACCACCGCGACGATGACAACGGTGTTGAGCAGGCCGCTCATGAACCCTGGCCTCCGGATGACGGGAACGCTGACATCTCCGACGCTACGGAGCGTCCACCGTCGGCGGATCGGCCCACGGGTGGGGCCCGGGTGGAATGCCGGGGGGGGGGGGGGGGGGGGGCGGGGGGGGGGGGGGGGGGGCGGGGGCCGTGGCTCGGCGGCTCGCGGGGGGTGGCGGAGGCGAGGCGCGGTCGCGGTGT
>NZ_JBHYGX010000005.1:22934-25931 GCF_042739975.1 Streptomyces sp. NPDC059080 | reverse complement strand
CCCTCCACCCCTGGGTGGAGGGACACCCCTCGGCGCGCCCGGTGGCGCTCAGGTGTCGATGCGCGACCTGTCCAGTGTGGACGCGGAGTTGGTGATGAACTCCTTGCGCGGGGCGACCTCGTTGCCCATGAGGAGGTCGAAGGCCCGCTCCGCCGCTTCGAGATCGCTGATGTTGATCCGGCGCAGGGTGCGGTGGCGCGGGTCCATGGTGGTCTCGGCGAGCTGGTCTGCGTCCATCTCACCGAGGCCCTTGTAGCGCTGGATACTGTCCTTGTAGCGGATCTTCTTCCGCTCCAGTTCGAGCAGGGTCTGCCGCAGTTCGTTGTCGGAGTAGGTGTAGAGGTACTTCTCCTGCCCCTTCTTGGGGTTGGTCAGTTCGATGCGGTGCAGGGGCGGCACGGCGGAGAAGACCCTGCCCTGTTCGACCATGGGCCGCATATAGCGCTGGAAGAGCGTCAGCAGCAGGCACCGGATGTGCGCGCCGTCGACATCGGCGTCGGCGAGGAAGATGACCTTGCCGTACCGGGCGGCGTCGATGTCGAAGGTGCGGCCGGAGCCTGCCCCTATGACCTGGATGATGGCGCCGCATTCGGTGTTCTTGAGCATGTCCGAGACGGACGACTTCTGAACGTTGAGGATCTTGCCACGGATCGGCAGCAGCGCCTGGAACTCGGAGTTCCGGGCGAGCTTGGCGGTGCCGAGCGCCGAGTCGCCCTCGACGATGAAGAGCTCGCTGCGCTCGACGTCGTCGCTGCGGCAGTCGGCAAGCTTGGCGGGCAGCGAAGAGGACTCCAGGGCCGTCTTCCGGCGCTGTGCCTCCTTGTGCTGACGTGCGGCGATTCGAGTGCGGGCCGCAGCGACGACCTTCTCCAGGACGGCGCGGGCCTGCTGCTTCGCGTCGCGCTTGGTGGACGTCAGGAACGCCTTGAGCTCCCGGCCGACCACCTGGGCGACGATGCGGGAGGCGGCGGAGGTGCCGAGCACCTCCTTGGTCTGGCCCTCGAACTGGGGCTCCGCGAGCCGCACGGTGACGACCGCAGTGAGCCCCTCCATGGCGTCGTCCTTGACGACGTCGTCCTCAGCGACGCGGAGCAGCTTGCTCGACCGCAGCACCTCGTTGACGGTCTTGGCAACCGACCGCTCGAACCCGGAGACGTGGGTGCCGCCCTTGGGCGTCGCGATGATGTTGACAAAGGACCTGACCGTCGCGTCGTACCCGGTGCCCCAACGGAGCGCGATGTCGACGCCCAGCTCGCGGGTGACCTCGGTGGGGGTCATGTGACCGCGGTCGTCCAGGACGGGCACGGTCTCCTTGAAGGTGCCGTGTCCGCTCAGCCGCAGGACGTCGCAGACGGCCTTGTCCTGGGCGAGGTACTCGCAGAATTCGCTGATGCCGCCGTCGTAGTGGAAGGTCTCTTCCGTGGTGGAGGCACCATCGGTGCCGCGTTCGTCACGGACGACGAGGGTGAGCCCGGGCACCAGGAAGGCGGTCTGGCGGGCGCGGGCGTACAGCGTCTCCAGGGAGAGCCGGGCGTCCTTGAGGAAGATCTGGCGGTCGGCCCAGTAGCGCACCCGGGTGCCGGTCTTCGTCTTGGCGACGCGCTTGCCCTTGACAAGGCCGTTGCCCGGGTCGAAGGGGGCCTCCGGGCCGGATGCGGTGAAGGCCCCAGGGACGCCGCGGCGGAAGCTGATCGAGTGCGTCTTGCCGTTGCGGTCGACCTCGACATCGAGGCGGGCGGAGAGGGCGTTGACGACGGAGGCGCCGACGCCGTGCAGACCACCGGAGGCGGCGTAGGAGCCGCCGCCGAACTTTCCGCCGGCGTGCAGCTTGGTCAAGACGACCTCGACGCCGCTGAGGCCGGTTTTCGGCTCGACGTCGACGGGGATGCCACGGCCGTTGTCGCGGACCTCCACGGAACCGTCGGCGTGGAGGATGACGTCGATGCGGTCGCAGTAGCCGCCGAGCGCCTCGTCGACCGAGTTGTCGATGATCTCCCACAAGCAGTGCATCAGGCCGCGACTGTCCGTGGAGCCGATGTACATGCCAGGGCGTTTGCGGACGGCCTCCAGCCCCTCCAGGACGAGCAGATGCCGCGCGGTGTAGTTGGATCCGTCCCGGTCAGCCCCGGTCAGCACTGCGGTGGACGGCACGGACATCTCGGCGGTCACGCGGTTCGCTCCTCGCTGAATTTCTGGCAGTCCGCATTCCGCGGACTCGGTTGTGGCGGTAACGCCGGTCAGAGCGTACCGAGGCCAGGTAGAGCCGATGTGACGCCACCCGTCCGCACGCTCATGGTAGTAGAATTTCGATCGTTCGTTCGATCCCTCGATGGGGTGAAGGCCACGTGACGTGAACATCACGTTCCCTTCGAGGCATGAACCATTTAGGCTCCGGGCACGTCCTCATCAACGACCGGCAAGCCAGCCGGGAGGACGCACCCAGCAACCGTGAATCGAACCATCGAGCAATACGGCTCATTCGCCGCCACCCGGCAGCACCCGGCCAGCCTCTCGAAGATTTTTTTCGAGGAAAAGGCACGAGCGGGAACGTTTTCGGCCTGGTTGGATGTTGACCCTGGTACGACAGCTCGTCGAGCTAGAGAAGAGGCGACGTGACTACTGTTCTGACACCCGCGAGCCCGCTGACGGCCGCTGACCGCTGCGACCGCTGCGGCGCCCAGGCATACCTGCGCGTCGTCCTGATGTCCGGCGGAGAACTGCTCTTCTGCGCCCACCACGGTCGCAAGTTCGAGCCAGAACTCAAGAAGATCGCCGCGGAAATACAGGACGAGACGGAGCGGCTGACCGCCCCTTCGGCGTCTGCGTCCGATGAGGAACGCTGACACATCGCATCCACGACGACGAGCGAGTAGCGGCCCAGGCCGTGGCGGGGGGGGGGGGGGCGCGCGCCCCCGCGGGGGGTCGCCCCCCACCCCGTAAGAAAGACGAGGCGCGCGCGCGGCGGGCGCGGCGGGGCGGGCGCGGGCGCGCGCGCCC
>NZ_JBHYGX010000005.1:13520-22924 GCF_042739975.1 Streptomyces sp. NPDC059080 | reverse complement strand
GGTCGCCCACCCGTGAGCACCGCACACACCACCAACCCACGCCGCCGCGCGACGCGCGCCCCCGGGGGGGGGGGGGGCCCCCCCCCCACACCCCGGGGCCCCCCCCCCGCACTCGTGATTCCGTCCCTGGTGCCGCAGGCGGGACTCAGCGGTGCCGCAGGCGGGACTCAGCCCGCGCCGTGCACCGCTACGGCCGGGATCAGTGCGGAGGCCCGCGTGTAGACCCCGGGGCTCCCGGGCTCCCCGCAGCCGGCGCCCCACGACACCAGCCCCGCGAGGCGTCCCTCGACGACCAGCGGGCCACCGGAGTCGCCCTGGCAAGCGTCCCGGCCTCCTTGCGGTTCACCCGCACAGAGCATGGAAGAGGGCTGATACGCCCCGTCGGCACTGCCCGGGTAGGCGCGGGCGCACACGGCGTCGGACAGGATGCTCACCTCCGCGGACCGCAGACGCGTCGCATAGGCGCCCCGGCCCGTGGTGTCGCCCCAGCCGTACACCACGGCGGTGGTGCCTTCGCTGTAGGCATCCGAGCCCTCCGGGGCTATCGGGACGGGCCGGTTGGTGACGGGCGTCGGCAGGGTGATGACCGCCATGTCCTCGGCGTTCGTCCGGTTGTCGTAGCGCGGATTGACCCACACGCTCGCGGGCTTCAGTGCCTGTCCCCCGGTACCGGCGAGATCCTCGCGGCCCACGAGCACGCGCAGGTCACGGACCTGCTGCCAGGGCACTCCCAGCACCTCGGTGCTCAGGCAGTGCGCGGCGGTCACCACCGTTGAGCGGCCGACCAGGACGCCGCCGCAGAATTGGCCGGACCGTTGCTTGCCGAAGCGCTTCTGGGAGGCGAGAGCCACCACCCAGGGGCTCTCCACGGCCTGTACGGGCTGCCCCCCGACCACCGATGCGTCGGCCACGGCCAGGGATGGTGCGGCAAGGACCATGGCGAGGGCTCCAGGTACGGCGCGGAAGATCGGGCGCATACGGACTCCTGACTCCGAGGCAGTGATCGCCCACCCAGCGTGACCCAAACGGAGGCTTCGCGCACCCGGACGGCGGCGGGCCCGGCCCCCTCGGAAGGGTGCCGGGCCCGCAGAAACCGTATTGCCGTATCCGCTAGTCGAGGTAGTCGCGCAGCACCTGCGAGCGCGACGGGTGACGCAGCTTCGACATGGTCTTGGACTCGATCTGGCGGATCCGCTCGCGCGTGACGCCGTAGACCTTGCCGATCTCGTCCAGCGTCTTCGGCTGGCCGTCGGTGAGGCCGAAACGCATCGAGACGACGCCGGCCTCGCGCTCGGAGAGGGTGTCCAGAACCGAGTGCAGCTGCTCCTGCAGAAGCGTGAAGCTGACCGCGTCGGCGGGGACGACCGCCTCGGAGTCCTCGATCAGGTCACCGAACTCGCTGTCGCCGTCCTCACCCAGCGGGGTGTGCAGCGAGATCGGCTCGCGGCCGTACTTCTGGACCTCGATGACCTTCTCGGGGGTCATGTCGAGCTCCTTGGCCAGCTCCTCCGGGGTGGGCTCGCGGCCCAGGTCCTGGAGCATCTGGCGCTGGACGCGCGCGAGCTTGTTGATGACCTCGACCATGTGGACGGGGATACGGATCGTCCGGGCCTGGTCGGCCATGGCGCGGGTGATGGCCTGACGGATCCACCACGTCGCGTAGGTCGAGAACTTGTAGCCCTTGGTGTAGTCGAACTTCTCGACCGCACGGATCAGACCGAGGTTGCCCTCCTGGATGAGGTCCAGGAAGAGCATGCCGCGGCCGGTGTAACGCTTGGCCAGGGAGACGACCAGACGGAGGTTGGCCTCCAGGAGGTGGTTCTTGGCACGGCGGCCGTCCTGGGCGATGATCTCCAGCTCGCGCTTGAGCTTGGGAGCGATCTTCTCCTCTGTGGCCAGCTTGTCCTCGGCGAACAGACCGGCCTCGATGCGCTTGGCGAGCTCGACCTCCTGCTCGGCATTGAGCAGCGGGACCTTGCCGATCTGCTTGAGGTAGTCCTTGACGGGGTCGGCGGTGGCACCGGCTGCGGCGACCTGCTGCGCGGGCGCGTCGTCCTCGTCGTCGTCGGACAGGACGAATCCGGCGGCCTCGGCGCCTTCGGCGGCCTCAGGCGCGTCGCCCTTGCCGGGCGCCGGGGTCTCCTCGGCCACCTCGTCGTCGAGCAGCTCGTCGACGTCCTTCTTGGCCGCCGTCTTCTTGGCGGTCGCCTTCTTGGCCGTGGCCTTCTTGGCGACCGTCTTCTTGGCCGTGGCCTTCTTGGCCGCGGCCTTCTTGGCAGGCGCGGACTCCGCCTCGGCGGACGGCGCGTCTCCCAGGGAGGTGGCCGCCGCGGTGGTCTTCTTCACCGCTGCGGTCTTGGCCGCGACGGTCTTGGTGGCGGTGCGCTTTGCCGGACTCTTCGCTGCGACGCTCTTGCGGGTGCGCTTGGGCGCCTCTGCGGCACTGACCATCAGCGTCACACCCTCCTCGTCGAGGATCTGGTTGAGGCTGCGCAGAACGTTCTTCCACTGGGTTGGCGGAATCTGGTCAGCCTCGAAGGCCCGACGCACGTCATCGCCGGCGATCTGCCCATCAGCCTTTCCCCGCTCGATGAGCGCCATCACAGACTCGGACTCGGCGATCTCCGGCGGGAGCGTACGGGATGTGCTGGCCGACACGAACAACCTCTCGGAACGATGGAAACGGCTTCCGGCCCCGTCCAGTGTGGATCGGAGCCGACGACCGCCGGAGGGGATGGCCGGCGGCGCAGGGGTAGCCGGGGAGTTGAACAGCGTCGTCGACGCCACTCGTATTCCCTCCTCGGCTATCACCTCTTAAGTCATCGCGCTTCCCCGACGAGCGTTACGCCCAATCCGCGTGGCCCGAGTCACACCTCATAACGACACATTCCCGGTCATATGACATGCAACCCTACCGAAGCCCGCCGCCGGATCCGGAGGACTCCCGGATCCGGCGGGCTGCGGTCACTCTTCCGTGCGGCGCCCCTGCCTTCGGGGTGCGCGCCGCCGGACCGACCGCTTCGGGGCCTGTGGCGGGTGCGCGGAAGGTGGTGCCGTCAGTGCTCGCGGGGAGCGGGCACGACATGATCCGCGGGCGCCCCGGGAACCTGCCCGCCACTCTCGCTGTGGCCGGCGAGGAGCTGGCGCACGGCGCCCTCGGCGGCCGCGGCGTCCCCGGCGGCGATGGCGTCGACGATCCGCATGTGCTGTCCGACGGACGTCTCGACCAACCGCTCACAGCCGCCCGACGTGCCGCCGGAGACGTGCAGGGCGGAGGAGACGATGCCGGAGAGGTGGTCGAGCATGCGGTTCCCGGCGAGCTGGAGCAGCAGGGCGTGGAATTCGGTGTCGGCGCGGGCGAAGTTCATGGTGTCGCCCTGGGCCGCGGCATGCCCCATGACGTCGACCATGTCGGCGAGCCGCTGCTGGATGTCCTCGCGCCCCTGTCCGGCGGCGAGGCGGGCGGCGAGCGGCTCGATGGTCCAGCGCAGCTCGCACAGCTCACGGCGCTGGGCGTCGCGCTGCGGCCCGTAGGCGCGCCATTCGATGATGTCGGGGTCGAGGAGGTTCCAGTCGCTCACGGGACGCACCCGGGTGCCCACATTGGGGCGCGCGCTGACGAGGCCCTTGGCCTCCAGCACCCGCAGCGACTCTCGGACAACGGTGCGGGAGACCTCGAATCGCTGGCCGATCTCCTCGGGGACGAGTGGCCGGTCGGCGCCGAGGTCACCGGAGACGATCATCTGGCCGAGCTGCTGGACGAGTTGGCCGTGCAGGCCGCGGCCGCGGCTGCTGGCGGTGCGCCGGCCGACGCGGGCGATGTCGGCCTCGGCGCCGTCCCACGCCGGTGCGACGCGGTCCGCCGTGCTGTTGACGGCGGTGCCGTAGGGGTAGCGGTTGAGCTCGCCCGGGCCTGCGTGGCCGGCGTCGGCGGGGCGAGCCGCGGTCATCATGGTGTGCGCAAGGGTACTCACGCATCCTTTGTCGGCGGCGTCCCGAACACCCTTGAGGTCTTTGGTGAAAAGCACACGAAAGGGTGATCGCCCGGTACCTCATAATTGACGCTTTATCGGAAAGAAACGCGCTCTCCAGGGCGAGTTGCGGACAGCGGACGCCCCAGGGGTACACACCACACCTGTACTCGACGGTCAGCGCACCCGGCTTCGGAACGCCGTCAGGCCATAAGCGCAGACCAGCGCGGCGACGGACAACGCCAGGGAACCGCCCACAGGTTGAGTCACCCAGCGCACGACAACAGAAGCGCCGTGATCGATTCCGGAAGGCCAGCGAACGGGTCCCGAAGCTTGCAGCCTCGCGGCCAGCCCCGCCAGGGAACGCCCCGCCTGCTCGGCCAGCACATACCGCACAGCCGGTACGACGAGCACCGGGACGGCGAGCACTGCTGCCAACCCCATCGCCGTGGACCGGAACAGTCCGGCGGCGAGCACCCCCGCCCAGGCGCACCCGATCAGCAACCCCGCCCAACCGACCACGAACACCGGGATGTCGGGGAGGCCGCCTAGGCCGTCGGCCCCGAACAGCAGCCGCACGGCCGCTTCGTCGGCGAGGAGGACGGCCGCGCCGAGCGCCAGTGCGCAGACGCCGCTGACCACCAGTTTCGCGACCAGCAGCCCCAGTCGACGCGGAACGGCACCACATTCATGAGCCAACGCAGGGAAGCGGAACTCCTGCCCGAACGCCAGCGATCCGACGAGCCCGGCCCCGAGCGCGGCGGGCGGGAAGGGGAGTTGGCGCGGCCACCCACTCAGGACACGTGACACGGGGGCGGCACCATGGCGCGCCAACAGGAGCGCCGGCACCAACGATGCGAGCAGCGAAACGACGGCGACGAGGGCGACGGTGCGGTCAGTCAGCGTGCGACGCACTTCGTAGCGCAACGGCCATGCGGGGCCGGGGGCAGGGAGGCGTGGGATGTGTAGCTCCGGAGTCGGTGCGGACCGAGGGGGACGTGCGGGGCGGGGGACGGCTGCGGGTGCGGGTGCGGTGATGACCGGCAGGGTGAGGGTGTCGGTGAGTTCGCTGGGGTCGGTGGCAGGGGGAGGGGTGGTCGCGGGGCGACAGTCGCCGTCAGCGTGTGTCGCCGTATCGCCAACGCACGATGTCGGCATATCGATATCAGCGATTGCAACTGCGGGCGCGGGGTGGGGGGCAGTGTCGTGGTCAGAGACGTCGACCGCGCCGGGAGGCGCAGTCACTGCGCGCATTTGTCGACCATCTGCCCGGTGGAGCGGTTCGACGAGGCCGCTGTCGCCTGCCTCGTCGGCGAGTTGGTGCACCAGCACCCGGTTCCGGAAGGCGGTTTCGCCGACTGCGGCGCAGTTGCTGCCGTACACCGCGATGCGACTGCCGCTCTCGCGGACGATCTCGATGCCGCGCCCGATGACGGGATCCGAGGCGTGGTCGGCGCGTTGTGATGCGTCGACGAGCAACGCGGCGAGACGGTCGGCCTGCGGAGAGCGGACGACGACGCGGGGGCGCATGCGGGTGCGGGCGAAGGCCACCGCGTCCTGGTTGGCGGCGAGACGGCCCTTTTCGAGGGTGATGACGCGATCGGCGATGCGGGCGGCTTCGCGAGAGTGGCGTGAGGTGATGAGGACGGCGCCGCCTTGTGCCGCGTAGCCGCGCAGCAGCCCGTGGAGCCAGGCGGTGTCGCGTGGCTGCAGGCCGTCGGTGGGTTCGTCGAGGACGAGGGTGTGGGGGTCTCCGAGGAGGGCGGCGGCCAGGGCGAGGCGTCGGTCCATACCGCGGGAGAGGTCGCCGACGCGTTTGTCGGCGAGGCCGGTGAGGCCGACGAGGTCCAGTACGTCATCGACGTGGGCCACGGGGACACCGGCTGCCGCGCTGAGCAGGCGCAAGTGGCCGATGGCGGTGCGTGAGGGGTCGCCGGGGACGACGCCGAGGACGACGCCGATTTCGCGTGGGGGGTTGGGGACGCAGTGCAGGGGGCGTCCGCGGAAGAGGGCGACGCCGCGGCCGGACTGGAGCTGGAGCATCAGCCTCAGCGCGGTGGTTTTCCCTGACGCGGCGGGGCCGAGCAGTACGGTGACGTTTCCCGGTCGGGCGTCGAAGGTGAGGTCGTCGACGGCGGGCGGGCGTTCGCCGCGGGGTTCGCTGGTCAGTCCGATGGCCTGGATCATCGCGTCCCTCGCGGGGCGTGAGACCGGTCGGACGGGGCGGGGGGTACGAGAGGGCTCACCCCGCCAAGATAGACCTATATGTCTTATTTACTCGTTATTGTCGGATGGGTACTGCAGCGTGTTACTGATGCGCCGTGAGCGTGCCCGCCGAGGGTCATGCCTCGGGGCGCAGCATCGGCGGGTTGAGCAGGGTGGCACCGCCCGCGCGGAACAGTTGTGCCGGGCGGCCGCCCTGACGGGTCGTCGTACCGCCTGTGGGCACGAGGAAGCCTGGGGTTCCGGTGACCTTGCGGTGGAAGTTGCGGGGATCCAGGGCGACGCCCCAGACGGCTTCGTAGACGCGGCGCAGCTCGCCGACCGTGAACTCCTGAGGGCAGAACGCGGTGGCGAGCGAGGAGTATTCGATCTTGGAGCGGGCGCGTTCCACGCCGTCTTCGAGGATTTGGGCATGGTCGAAGGCGAGCGGAGCCGGGGTGTCGTCGTCGGGTCCGTTCCTGGGCTCCTGGTCGAGGAAGGTTTCGACCGGTGCCCAGCGGGCGCTGTGGGCGTCGCCGCCGGCCCGCGGGGCGGGCAGGTCGGGGGCGAGCACGAGGTGGGCGACGCTCACCACCCGCATACGGGGGTCGCGCTTCGGGTCCCCGTAGGTGGCGAGCTGTTCGAGGTGCGCGCCGTACGGGGCGGTGGGGTCGGCCGGGTCGTGGGCGTGCAGACCCGTCTCCTCGGCCAGCTCCCGGGCCGCGGCGCCCGCCAGGTCTTCGTCGGCGCGGACGAAGCCGCCGGGCAGCGCCCATCGCCCCTGGAACGGCGGCTCACCACGGCGTACGGCCAGGGCGCAGAGGGAGTGGCGGCGCACAGTGAGCACAACCAGATCGACGGTGACGGCGAAAGGCGGGAAGGCCGACGGGTCGTAGGGAGGCATGACGTGATCATAGTCGTCCGCCTGACGATAAACAGGCCGTCGCGCCAGATCAGGACTTCAGTTGCAAGCCGTCGGCGGCCTCCTCCACCATGCCCATGCCGAGGCGGCTGATCCGTACGGCGAGGGGGCGTCCGGCGGCGCGGAGGCCGGTGAACTGGAGCGCGCCGAGCGGGGCGCTGGCCACTGGCCGGAGCGTGAGAGTGCCGCCGGGGACGTCGGGGCGCAGACCGGCAAGGGCCAGGAGGAGGTGGACGGCTCCGGCCGCCGCAACGGAGGCGGGGCGGCAGGCCGCGGGGTGGGGCACGGGCGTGGCTCCCGCAGTGCGCTGCTCCCCCGCATACATCTCGGGGAGCCGGTGGCCGAAGCTCTCCGACGCGTCGAGGACGCCCTTGACCAGGACGTTCGCGCCGGGTTCGTGGCCTGCGGCGGCCAGCCCGGCGGCGGCGACGGCGCTTTCGTGGGGCCGTACCGCTCCGCTGCGGTGCCCGAACGGGTTGTGGCCCTCTTCCTTGGCGCTCAGGCTCCGCAGGCCCCAACCGGTGTCCATGGCGGGACCGGCCAGGAGCGCGGCGAGCTGTGCCGTGCGGACGGGGTCGAGCAGACCGGGGGCGTGCCGCCCACCGCCGAGCAGACCGGTGTCGAGGAGGTGCGCGGTGGTGGCGCCGAGGTGCGCCAGGGGGCGGCCCTGAGGGGTGATCAGCGCGGCGGGGCGGCCGCCGTAGCGGTCCTCATACCAGAAGTCGGTACGGAAGTGGGTGCGGAGGTGGGCCGCCCATTCCCGCAGGTCGTCCGCGTGGGGTTTGCCGTACGCGTCGAGGAGGTCGGCACCGAGGACGGCGGCGCGGTGGGCGTGTGCCTGGGTTTCGCAGCGGTACGGGCCCGACGGGGCGGGATCGGGGACGTAGGGCGGGCGGCCGGTGGAGGTGGCGGTGCGGAGCAGCCAGTCGAGGCAGCGTTCGGCGGTGGGCAGCAGGTGCTCGGTCTCGTGGTCGGGCAGGCCCCAGCGGCGTGCCTCGGCGAGGACGGTGGGGAAAAGCAGGGTGGCTTCGGTGCCGGTGCAGCTGGGTGGGGCGTGTGGTCCGGCGTCACGGAGCGGACCGGGGAGGCGACCGGAGTCCGGTCCCGGGGCGGTGTGTTGGGTGCGGGCGAGGAGGCGGAGGGTACCGGCGGCGAGGTGGGTGCCGAGGGGGAGGAGCATGCGGGAGGACCACAGGGCTTCGGCTGGTGAGAGGCCGGGGCGCCAGGGGATGCCGCCCGCGGTGTAGAGGTCGGTGGGGGTGGCGGTGTCGCGTGTCAGGAGGCCGTGGAGGTCGTCGAGGGAGGTGGCGAGGAGGGCGTCGGCGCGGGGGTCGTCGCATTCCAGGCGCGCTGCCCACAGGCGTTGGGGCCGTGCGGTGCGGGGGCGCGGGGTGGCGGGGTGATGTGCGGGGTACGGGCCGCGGAGCTCCGGGCCGGCGTGGGGGCCTCCGGGTGCGGTGCGGGTGTCCGGGCGGCTGGGTGGGGTGCGTTCCAGGGTGAGGCGGAGGTCGATGGTGCGGGTGCCGCCGGGTGGGAGTTCGAGTTCCCAGCGCAGGAGGCCGGCGGAGGCGAGGGCGTCGTCGGGGGCGGGGGTCGCGGTGACCGCGGCGTGCGCCCCGGGGCCGGACCAGCGCAGGCCCGCTCCGTGGACGGCGGGTCGCAGGTCGGAGCCGGGTATGCCGGTGGCGGCGGCGCCGAGCTCGGCGAGGTCGGTGCCGAGCCGGAGGTCGACGGGGAGGCGGATGGGGCGGGAGGCGCTGCTGCGGAAGGTGAGGCGTTCGCTGCCGTCGGCGCGGCGTAGTCGTTCGAGGCGGATGTCGGGGTCGGGGCTGCGGTCACCGGTGAGGCATACGGTGCCGAGGAATCGGGTGTGATCCGCTGCGGTCTGCTTGCTCTGGAGGATGACGGGTTCGCCAGCTCCGGCGCGCAGTTCGCAGCGGGAAAGTATGCGGCGGCCGTCGTGGTAGCAGCCGTCGGCGTTTTCTCCTCTGAGCTGGCCATCGGGCGGGGAGATGGTGAGGTGGGGCAGCGCCACGGAGATCAGTGAGGCGTGGAGGGGCTGGGGCCGCGGGATGCGCGGCAGTGCGGAGCGGGGGATTCCGGGGGCGCGTGGGGTCGGTGGAGTGGGGTGATCCTTGCCTGGCACGGGTGATGCTCCCTGGTGGTACCGGTACGGGTGACGGTTGACGCCACCCACCTGAACGGTGGGGGGGGGGGGGGGGGGGGGCCCCCCCCCCCCCCACGCAAGCTAAACGCAAGGCCCCGGGCGCGCCCCCGCCGGGGGGGGGGGGGGGCGGGCGGGGGGCGGG
>NZ_JBHYGX010000005.1:7200-13510 GCF_042739975.1 Streptomyces sp. NPDC059080 | reverse complement strand
CCCCTCCTCTTGGTTGGGGCCCGCTTGCCTGTCCCCGGGGCCCACACCTCGTTCCTGAGTCACCTTCGGCTCCGGTCACCGCCGCGTGGGGTGCGGCGGGCGGCAGGGCGGGTACCGGGCGGGCCGGAGGTGCCCCGGAGCGCCCTGGGGTGACCGGCCGTCGCGCGGCGGGAGCGGGGCTCCCGCTCAGGGGCAGGTCCGGTGTCGGGGGCGGGCGTGGTGTCGGGGGCGGGCGTGGTGTGGGCGGCGGCCGCCGCGTCGCGGGTACCGCTCATCTCACGAGCCGCCTGCGCTTCGCGCTCCTCGCGTTCGCTCCGCAGACAGCGGCGCAGCGGTTCGGGGTCGAGGCCCTCGTTGATGCCGCGGTGCAACAGTTGGGCGAAAACGTAGTCGGGGTCGATGCCCAGGGCGCGGCTGAGAGCGACGCGGGCGGAAGGCTGGTCGTCCGTGGACCAGGCGACCCATCCGGCGAGGGTCAGTGGGGCGACGGAGTGCTCGATGTAGGCGCCCGCGCAGCGGCGGGCGAGGGCGCGCCAGACACGGAGGGCGGCTGCGGCGGAGGGGCCTTCCATCCATTCGGCGGCCCGGTCGCGGGTGAGGCGGTCCTGGAGTCCGAGGATGAGTTCGGCGGCTTCGGCGTCGGTGAGGAGGGCGTCGTCGCAGGCGTCGCGGGCCCTGTTGCTTCCGGCGGGCGTGTCCAGCCGGAAGCGGTGGATCATGGCAGCTGCCCGGTCGAGGGTGTCCTCACGGACGACGTGGGCGCCGTTGGCGTGGAGCATCCGGGGCAGGAAGCGGCTGACCGCGGTGTCGAGGGCCTTGACCTGCTCAGCGGCGCGGGGACCGGTGCGTGGGGTGAGGCGTGCCTCCATCTCCTTGAGGGAGCCGCGTACCTGCATGCCCGCGTACGCGGCGGCCGCCGCCATGACCGAGGTGCCGGGCATGACCATGGGTTTGCCGTCGGCGGGACAGCAGCGGTAGTCGGGGCAGCAGTACGACCAGTAGCGGTTGTTGGAGAGGCAGAGCGCTTCGAGGACGGGGACGTCAAGGGTGCCGCAGGCGGTGCGCAGTCGCTGGGCGAGGGGCCGTAGGCGCTGTGTGACGTCCTGGCCGCGTTCGCCGTTCGTCGGCTCCTGGCAGAGGAAGACGAGCATGCCGGTGGGTCGGTCGCCGCGGTTGTCGGCGGCGGTGATGAGGCAGGAGGCGAGTTGGTCGGCGACGTCGGGCCACTGTTCCGGGTCGGTAGGGATGCCGAGCCTGACCCGGGCGCCGAAGCGTCCGCGGGGGCCGTGGAGTCCCACCAGGACGACGCTGTCGTCGGGGTAGAAGCCCATCAAGTACGGCAGGGCGTCGGCGAGGTCGGCGGCGTCGCGCAGGGTGACCTGCTGCTCGGTTTCGGGTCCCGGGTGGGTGGTGTGGTTTCCGTCGGATGGTGCGGCGTCGGGTGCGGGGACGCCTGCCGGGCCAGGACCGTCCGGGCCGGGACCGTCCGGGGTGGGGGCGTCCGGAGCGGGGCCGGTCGGGGTGGGACCGTCCGGAGCGGGGCCGGTCGGGAGGAAAAGGTTCGCAGGCAGAGAGAGGTCGGCGGGAGCGGGGTCGCCGGGTCGGGGTGCGCCGGGTCGTCCGGCGGCGGGGTGTCGTGGTCCTGCGGCGCGGGTGGTTCCGGCGTCGGGGCAGGCAGGCTTCCGTGGGGGTGCCGTGGTTTTCGGGGGCGGGGCGGTCGAGGACGAGCGGGGCGCGGGGATCGTAGGAGCCGGTGGCCGCGCGGCGGCCGGTGCGGAGGCCGCGGGCGGACCTTCCGGGCGCCCGGAGGCGGAGGACGTACCGGGGCGGGAAGGCGGCTTCCGGGTGGGGTTCGGGTCGTGAGGTCGTTCGCTGTGCTGGTTCATGGCTCGAAGATCCCGCGCCGGTCCGCCGCGCCGCGACCCCTGTGGATAACTGCCGGGTGACGGAGATTTCCACAGGCCCGGGCGAAGGGCGAGCGCTACTCGGGGGCCACGGTCCTGGCGCCGGAGGTCGCCCATGACACCGGAGGCCGTCTGCGGTCCTGACGCCTCGTGCCCGGGGTGGCGAGAGGCCCGTGATCACTGCCCGGTCGTCGAGCGGCGCGGGCGTCCTGGACGTGGGCGGTGCCGGGGCAGTCCCTCACGGTCGGCAGGTTCCCGGCGCGACTTCGCAGAGTGCGCCGGCCCGCCCGTCGTCACCAGCTGTGGTGCGACGATGCCCCGCGCCCGGGCCGGAACCGGGGCGACCCGCCACGCGGCTGCCGCACACCATGCTGCCGAGGAGCCGCGCGGCTCGTCGGGCCGACGCGCACCCCGAGCCCCATCGGAACGGGGCAGCCGACACCGCATGAGCCTGGGCCGAGGCGACGGCCCCGCGCAGCAGGAGCGCCCCAGCTCACCGTCACAGCCCGGCACGCCACAGCCCCGGGCCCGCACCCGGAACCGGCGCCCCGTCAGGCGCCTGCCGCGCACCAGGCCCCGCCAAATCCACAGGGGCGCCTCAAGGACAGCCCAACACCCCACCGTCACCACGCCGCACAGGCCGAACCCCGGCAGGGCACGAAACCCGCCCCCTCACCCCGCCGCCGCAAGCACCAACGGCAGCACCCGTTCCGTGCCCGCCCGCTGGAGGAGGCGGGCGGCGACCGCGAGGGTCCAGCCGGAGTCGGTGTAGTCGTCCACGAGCAGGACCGGGCCGGGGGTCCGGGCGAGGCCATCGGCCAGAGGCGCGGGGACGGTGAAGGCGGTGGACAGGGCCTGGAGGCGTTGTGCGGAGTTGCTGCGGCGGACTCGGTGGGCGTTGCCCTGCTCGGTGTGGGCGAGGGAGCCGAGGAAGGGGAGGTGGCCGATGCGTGCGATGCCTTCGGCGAGGGAGTGGACGAGCCGGGGACGGCTCAGGGACGGGACGGCGACGACGCCCACCGGCCGGGCGGCAGCGTCCGGTTCCTTCGAGGCCCAGCCGCCCGGGGAACGGGCCCAGTCACCGAGGACCGCCACCGCGGCCTGGAGGACATCGTCCGGGACGGGGCCGTCCGGGGCCTGCTCGGCCAGCAGCGGGCGCAGGCGGTTGCCCCAGCCGATGTCGGAGAGGCGGCCCAGGGCACGCCCGGGGGCGCACTGTTCGTTGGCCGGAATGCGGCCCTTGAGGTCGATGCCCAGGGCGGGCATGCCCGTCGGCCACATGCGGCGGGGTTCGACCGCCACGCCCGGGCGGTCCAGTTCGCCCGTGGCGCCTGCCAGCGCCGCCGAGGACACCGTGGAGTTGGTCCACTCCCCCGCGCAGTTGTCGCAGCGGCCGCACGGGGCCGCCCCCTCGTCGTCCAGCTGGCGGCGCAGGAACTCCATCCGGCACCGGGCGGTGCCGACGTAGTCGCGCATGGCCTGCTGTTCGGCGGCGCGTTGCCGTGCGACCCAGGCGTACCGCTCGGCGTCGTACACCCAGTCGGCGCCGGTGGCCGTCCAGCCGCCCTTCACGCGCCGGACCGCGCCGTCCACGTCCAGCACCTTCAGCATCATCTCCAGCCTGTTGCGCCGCAGGTCGACCTGGGCCTCCAGGGCCGGTACGGACAGTGGGCGTCCGGCGTCGGCGAGGGCGGTGAGGGTCTGGCGGACCTGGGACTCGGGCGGGAAGGCGACCTCGGCGAAGTAGCGCCAGATGGCCTCGTCCTCCTTGCCGGGCAGGAGGAGCACATCGGCGTGGGCCACGCCGCGGCCCGCGCGGCCCACCTGCTGGTAGTAGGAGATGGGCGAGGACGGCGAACCGAGGTGGATCACGAAACCCAGATCGGGCTTGTCGAAGCCCATACCGAGCGCGGAGGTCGCGACGAGCGCCTTGACGCGGTTCTCCAGCAGGTCGGTCTCGGCCAGCTGGCGGTCGGCGTTCTCGGTGCGGCCGGTGTAGGAGGCGACGCGGAAACCGCGGCCCTGCAGGTAGGCGGTGACCTCCTCGGCGGCCGAGACGGTGAGGGTGTAGATGATTCCGGAGCCCGGCAGTTCCCCCAGATGGTCGGCGAGCCAGGCCAGGCGGTGTGCGGCGTCCGGCAGTCGCACCACACCGAGCCGCAGGCTCTCCCGCTCCAGCGTGCCGCGCAGCACCAGGGCCTCCCCCACGCCCGTGCCGAGCTGGTCGGCGACGTCCGCCGTGACCCGGGCGTTGGCGGTGGCGGTGGTGGCGAGGACGGGGACACCCGGGGAGAGCTCCGCGAGCATGGTGCGCAGCCTGCGGTAGTCCGGGCGGAAGTCGTGGCCCCAGTCGGAGATGCAGTGCGCCTCGTCCACCACGAGCAGGCCGGTGGTGGCCGCGAGCTTGGGCAGCATCCGTTCGCGGAAGTCGACGGAGTTGAGGCGCTCCGGGCTGACCAGGAGGACGTCGACGTCGCCGCGCTCGACCTCCTCGTGGATGGCGTCCCACTCCTCCGGGTTGGCGGAGTTGATCGTGCGCGCCCGGATTCCGGCGCGGGCGGCCGACTCGACCTGGTTGCGCATCAGCGCCAGCAGCGGCGAGATGATCACCGTCGGGCCGGAACCGCGGCGGCGCAGCAGCGCGGTGGCGACGAAGTACACCGCCGACTTGCCCCAGCCGGTGCGCTGCACGACCAGCGCGCGACGGCGCTCGACCACCAGGGCGGCCACCGCCTGCCACTGGTCCTCCCGAAGCGTCGCCGGGCCCCCCGGGTCGCCGACCAGTTCGGCGAGGATGGCGTCGGCTTCGGCACGCAGCTCCTGTTGGTTCATGCCCCCCATGCAACCGCACGGCACTGACAAACAGCCACCTGCCCACCGCTGCGGAGGCCGTCCGCGTGCTCCGCCCATGCCGGAGAACGTCGCCGCCGGACGTCCGCGCGGACTTTTCCACCCTCCCCGTATGAGGCTGTTTACGCAGGTCAGAGGCTTGACGCAGGGGCCTCGCCGGGGTGGGCCGCGGTCGTGGTGCGGTGCTCGGCACGCTGAAGAAATGGGGGGTCCGCACCCGTAGGCGGCCCGGTTCGCGGAGCCCGTGGCGCGTTTCACGGCTGCGGCGGGCCGGTCGCGACGCCGCCGGGCGCGGACCGGCACGTGGCCCGACGGTTCCCGAGGACCGCTACGCGGCACGCGTCTCGTACGCCCGCGCAGTGCCCGCCATATGCCCCGCGCGGGGAAAGGCCCGTGCGAGGCCGATGTGGAGCGGGCGACGGGGCGTCGGGCGGGGCGGCGGCGGGAAGGATGGAAGCAGCGCCATCGGTGAGGCGGGAGTGCGCGCGGGGGGTGGATACGGCCGCGAGCCCGTGCGAGCGCGGAGACCGGTGCCGCATCCACGTACCGGCCGTGCGCGCCCGGTCGCCGTGGAGTCGCGCGCCCGGCGCCGCCTGCCGGAGGGATGCGTGGTGGAAGGGAGGAACGTGGATTTCGCCGACGTCCCACGCACGCCCGTGTCCCGGCCCGCGTCCGCCGATCCGGCTGCCCGGCGGAGCCGCGTACTGGAGCCCACCGAGTGGGCGACGGCCGGGATTCCGCTGCTGCGCAACCCCCGTGAGCTGATCAACGGGGTGTACGACCGGCACGCCCCGGCGCTCTCCACCGCAGTGGTGGCGGTGCTCGATCCGGATCAGCGGGTGCGGGCGAGCGCGTCGTTCACGCTCGCCGCCGCCGACCCCGACGGGTGGCGGTTCCGGCACGCCCTGCTGGTGCATCTGCGGCGGATCGTGCCGCACGATCTGCGGTTGCGGATCCCGGTGCGTACGGCGGTGCTCGTGTACTGCCGCGCGGGCGAGCTGCGGTGGACGGAGACGGACGGCGCCTGGATGTGGGGGCTGCGGGACGCCTGCACGCTGCACGGGCTGCGGTGCGGGGCGTACTTGATGACGAACGGCGAGCGCTGGCAGGTGCTGGGCGAGGAGCGCGGCGGACGGCGGCGCGGCGGACGGCCGAAGCCGGGCGGGCGCGCCGTGGTCGCGGCGGGCGGCGAGCGGCCCCGTGCCGTACCGGAGACGGCGCGGCGGCGGAGCGGTGCGCGGCGGTCGGCCGGTGGTGCGGAGCGGCCCCGGCGCCTGCCGGAATCCGAGGCTCCGACGGGTAGCCGGGGCCCCAGAAGCATTGCCGCGAGCGGGAGTTGAGGCGGCGGGCCGGAGAAGCCCCGGGCCGCCGCGGAAGCGCAGCCACCGTTTTCGGGTACGTGCACGGTGCCCGCGCACCGGCCGCGCATGGGGCGTCAGCGGTGCCCGTATGCGCGCCTCGCCGTACCCCTGGCTGCCACCGTGCACCAGTCCCCCGGGCACGCCGACGCCCCCCCCGGGGGGGGGGGGGGGGGGGGCGCGGCCGCGCGCGCGCGG
>NZ_JBHYGX010000005.1:0-7190 GCF_042739975.1 Streptomyces sp. NPDC059080 | reverse complement strand
CCCGGCCCCCGCCCCCCCCGCCGCCCCCCCCGGCCCCCCCCGCCGGCCCCCCCGGCGGGGGGGCGGGGGGCCCGCGGCGTGCGGGAGCGGTCAGGCGGAGGTGCCGAGCACGGCGTTGATCCGCTGCGGGTCGCCGCAGACGATCAGCAGTGCCCCGGCGCGCGCCAGGGCGGCGGGCAGGGCCCGCGCCGTGGTCTCGTCGGTGCCGCCGTTGACCGCGACGACCACGACGGGCCGTCCGGCGGGCCGGGTGGCGCCGGCGTCCGCGTAGAACACGTCGTCCGCGGCGTCGTACTGCGCCCAGTAGGACGCCTCGCCGAAGGACAGTTCGTGCGCGGCCCAGGGGTGCGGGTCGCCGGTCGTGAGCAGCAGAATGTCGCTCGGTGCGCGTCCGGCGTCCAGCAGCAGATCGACGGCTTCGTCGGCGGCGTCCAGGGCGCCGTCGGCGGGGGCCGGGATCAGCTGAAGCTGCGCGCCGGTGGGGGCAGCCTCCTGGGGGCGCGGGCCGGTGCGTTGCGCGGGCGGGGCCGTGACGGGCCCCCGCGGCGGAGCTGGCGGGCCGGGCTTGCCCGGACGGACTCCGGCCGCGTGGGGGCCTCGCCCGGGTGCGGGGCGGGGAGCAGGGCCAGGAACGGGTCGGGGGGTCGGCGCGGTGCGGCCGGCGGCCGGAGTAGCGCGGGGACCCGGGACACTCTCGTGAATCTGAGGCTCCTCGGGGATGAGAGGCATGAAGGGATGTTTATCAAACGTGGGTGCGGGACGTGTCGGCGGGTCCGCCTCGACGCCCGCACCGCTCAGAAGTCGAAGCCGAGTTGGCCACCGGCCTTCAGAGCGGCTGCTTCAGGGGTGACGCGCACCTTCTTCAGATGCCGCCACCGGGGCAACGCGTCCATGTAGGACCACGACACCCGGTGGTGCGGCGTGGGACCGTACTCCTCCAGGGCGGTGCGATGGGTCGGGGAGGGGTAACCGGCGTTGCCGGCGAAGTCGAACGCGGCGTGGTCGACGCCCAGTTCGGCCATCATCGCGTCGCGTCGCACCTTGGCGAGCACGGATGCGGCGGCGACCGCGATGCAGGACTGGTCTCCCTTGATGACCGTGCGGACCCGCCATGGCGCGCCCAGGTAGTCGTGCTTGCCGTCGAGGATGACCGCGTCCGGGCGGACCGGCAGCGCCTCCAGGGCACGGACGGCCGCGAGCCGGAGCGCCGCGGTCATGCCCAGGGCGTCGATCTCCTCCGGGGAGGAGTGCCCCAGGGCGTACGCGGTGACCCAGTCGCCGAGGACCTCGGCGAGGTCGGTGCGGCGCTTGGGGGTCAGCAGCTTGGAATCGGTGAGTCCGGCGGGCGGGCGGCGCAGGCCGGTGACGGCCGCGCAGACGCTCACGGGACCGGCCCAGGCTCCTCGCCCGACCTCGTCGACACCGGCGACGATCTTGGCGCCCGTCGTGGCGCGCAGTGATCGTTCGACGGTATGGGTGGGAGGCTCGTACGGCATGGCGCCAGCAAGCGTACGCCTATTCGGGGCGCGCGTCGCCACCGGATCCGGATGAGGGTGCGACCGCCTCACCGGGGCCGGGCGCGGGGGCGCACGGGGCGGGTGGCATGGGGCGCCGGGCGGCGCTCCCCTGGGGCGAAGTCACCCGGCCTGGGCGCCTGTTGGCACGCCGGGGCGCGGCGGCCCCCGGGCGGGCCGGGCGGCGCCGGACGGATCAGGCAGGCGCCCAGGCCGGGAGCGGCTCCGTGGCGTCGAGCCAGTCGGTGGGCGGGACTCCGGCGGGGGCGGCGGCGACGATGCCGCCGACGATGGCGCAGGTGGTGTCCACGTCGCCCCCGGCCCGGGCGGTGGCCCAGAACGCCGCCGAGTAGTCGCCGAGGTGCCGGGCGGCGGCCCAGAGGGTGAAGGGGACGGTGTCGTGGGCGCTGGTGCGGCGGCCGCAGCCGAGGACGGCGGCGACGGTGCCGGGGTCGCCGTAGTCGAGCATGTCCCGGGCGCGGCGGAGTCCGGCCTGGACGGCGCTGCGCGGGATCAGCGCCATGACGTCGTCGATCAGCTGCGTGGGGCCGGTGTCGTGCTCCGGGTCGGCGACGAGGGCGGCGGCAGCGGCGACCGCCATGGCGCCCACCACGGCCTCGCGGTGCTGGTGGGTGGGGTACGCGGAGATCTCGGCCTGATGGGTGGCCTGCTCGGCGTCGCCGGCGTACCAGGCGCCCAGCGGGGCGATGCGCATCGCGGCGCCGTTGCCCCAGGAGCCGTGGCCCTGGAAGAGGGCGGCGGCGAGGTCGTGCCAGTCGGCGCCGTCGCGGATCTGCCGCAGCAGGCGGTCGACGGCCGGGCCGTAGTCGCGGTCGGCGTGGTGGTGGTCGGCGAAGGACCGGGCGAGCGCGTCCTGGTCGATGCGGCCGTGGGCGGCGAGGACCGCCAGGACGGAGCAGGCCATCTCAGTGTCGTCGGTCCACCGCCAGGGTCCGGGCGGCAGGGCCCGACGCCGGAGGGCGGGGAGGTGTGCGGGGGTGGCGAAGCGGGCGCCGAGGGCGTCACCCACGGCGAGTCCACGCAGGCTGGCGAGAGCCCGCGCGCGGCGGTCTGCGTCACGGTCGTCGGCGGTCATTGCTCGCACTCTAACCGGAGATGCCGTACGGCTCCGGTTCCCGCCAGCGCTCGAACGGCCGGTCCAGGGTGTAGCGTCCGTCGGCGCCGAGGAGGAGGATGCGCCGCTCGGCGTTGCCGGGGTTGGCGAGCGATTCGAACTCCGCCACCGACCAGTGGAACCACCGCATGCAGAACAGCCGCATGGTCAGGCCGTGCGTGATGATCAGGACGTTCGGCGGGTGGTCGGGGGCCTCGAAGCTGCGCCACAGGCTCTCCAGGAACGCGCCGACCCGGTCGTAGACGTCGGCGCCGGACTCCCCCTGGGCGAAGCGGTAGAAGAAGTGCCCGTAGGCGTCGCGGTACGCCTTCTGGAGCCGTACGTCGTCACGGTCTTGCCAGTTGCCCCAGTCCTGCTCGCGCAGCCGTGGCTCCTCGCGGACGCGGACGCGGTCCAGGTCAAGGCCGAGTGCCTGGAAGGTCTGATGGGTGCGGCGGTAGGGCGACACGTAGGCGGAGACGCGTTCGTCGCCGAAGATGTCGCGGAGCGGGCCACCGGCCTCGCGGGCCTGGTGGCGTCCCTTGTCCGTCAGGCTGAGCGCGTGGTCCGGCTCGCGTTCGTAGACGGTGTCGTCGACATTCCCCGCCGACTCTCCGTGGCGGATGAGGACGATGCGTCGCGGCCGTGCCATGCGGCCACCCTAGAACGCTGGGCGCGGAGGCCGCGACCGCCGGACACGGGGGTCGGCCCCGTGCGGCGCGCAGGGGGCGTGCGTTACCCGGGCGGCGCACCCCGGGGGCGTGCGCTCAGACCGTCCACGCCGGTTCTAGCTGGACGACGTCGCCCGCGAGGGCCTCCACATCGGCCGCTATCTGGGCGCGCAGGGCCAGCCGCTCCACCCGCTCCGGGCGATACTTGCCGCGTTCGGCGGCCGACTGCCACATCGACAGCACCAGGAACTCCTCCCCCGGCGCCTGCCCCAGCATCCCGCGCACCATGCCCGGCGAACCAGCCATCGCCGGGTTCCAGACCTTCTCCTGCATCAGCGTGAAGTGCTCCACGCGGTCCTCGCGCACCCGGGAGTGGGCCAGCCGCAGGACGTCGACGTCGGCGAAGACCGGCTCGAAGCCCACCTTCACGTCGAATTCGTGCTCGAAGAGGCGGACTTGACTGTCCTTGAAGGTGCCCACCTGGGCGGCTGCGAGCCGGTCGTGGGAGCGGGCCATGAACGAGTCGTAGAACGCCCGGCTCTCCCAGAAGGCCACGAAGTGCGCGACCCCGGGGCGGCTTCTGCTCCACCCGCCGCCCTGCCCCCGGAATCCCGGCTCCCCCAGCAGTCCCGCCCATTTCCGCTGCCCCCGCTCGAACCCTCGACGGTCCACGACGGTGAGGCGAATCCACTTGACAAGCACCGCGCCATCGTACGGCCCGGGACCGGCGGAATCACCGCCGTCGCCCGGCGAACATCAGCGGATCCGCGCACGACGGGCGGGGCGCCGCCCACCGGCCGCCCCAGGGCCCGTCGCGGTCGAACCGCCCTACGGGCGGGGGTCGATGGGCACCGGGACGGCGAGCCGCCGCTCCACCTCCTCGGCGGCGTTCAGGCACAGGTCCTCCCGGTAGGGGCGGCCGATGAGCTGGACGCCGCGGGGCAGCCCGTCGGCCGTCCCTGCGGGCACCGCGACGGCGGGCAGCCCCGCGAAACTGGTGGCGGTGCAGAGCCGCATGGCGCGCTGCAGGCGCAACGAGCTTTCCGGATCGCGCAGTTCCTCGCCCGGGGCGAACGGCGGCAGGGTGAACACCGGCCCCAGGACCAGCGGGTACTCCGTCAGGAACGCCGCCCAGTCCCGGCGGATGCCCAGGCGCACACCCGTCAGCCGCAGGTACTCCGCGAGGTCCACGGGGCGGGTCCGCGCCATGCACCACTCGATGTAGCGGTGCCCGCCCTCCCCCAGGAGCGGCTTGAGGCGCGGCCATGCGGAGGCGAACTCGGTGAGCGTCATCCGGGCGTACGCCTCCAGCGTCTCGTCCAGACGCGGGACGTCGGGCACTTCGCACACCTCGTAACCGGCGTCGCTCAGGGCGTCCGCCGCGGCGTCGACGGCCGCGCGCACCGACGGGTGCACCCCTTCGCCCCCGGGGTCGGCCACCTTCGCCACCTTGAGGGGAGCTGGGAGCGGCACGCCGAAGGGCGGTACGGGTACGGCCCTCGGGTCGCACGGTGCGGCTCCGGCCAGCACCCCGTGGACCAGCCTCAGGTCCGCGACGGTCCGGGCGAGCGGCCCGTCGACCACCAGCTCCTGGGCGGCCAGGGCGGGATCGTCGGGGCCGATGCGGTGATCGGCGGGGTACCGGCCCGTGGTCGGCTTCAGCCCCGCGACGCCGCAGAAGGCGGCGGGGATGCGCACCGATCCCCCGGCGTCGTTGCCGAGGCCGAGAGGCACCATGCCGCTCGCCACGGCTGCCCCGTCGCCGCCGCTGGAGCCGCCCGGGGTGACCGCGCGGCTCCAGGGGTTGGCGGTGTCGCCGAACAGTTCGCTGCGGGTGTGCATCCCGGCGAGGACGAGGGTGGGCATGTTGGTGTGCCCCACAGGGACGGCACCGGCGGCGCGCAGCCGCGCCACCGGGGGCGCATCGGCGCGCGCCGTGGCGTGCCGGAACGCGGTCGCGCCGAAGGTCGTCGGGACGCCCTCGACGGCGGTGGTCTCCTTGACCGTGAACGGCACCCCGGCCAGCGGACCCAGCTTCTCGCCTGCCGCCCGGCGGCGGTCGACCGCGTCCGCGTCGGCGTGCGCGCGGTCGGCGATCAGCTGGGTCACCGCGTTGACCGCCGGGTTGACCTCGGCGATCCGTTCCAGATGCGCCGCCAGCAGTGCGGTGGCCGTCACCGCTCCCCCGCGCACGGCCGCCGCTTGCGCGCCCGCCGACTTTTGCCACAGTGCGTCCCGCATGCCTCGTCCCCTCCCACCGCCCGCCCTTGGAGGGCGGGCGCGCATCCCGGGGGCGGCGCTGTCGCATTCCGGTCCCCACCAGTCGCACTGATGCATTCGCATCGAAAAAACACCGTACCCTAATCGGCGATACATACGCATCGAATAAGCGGGGTGCCATGCCGAAACTGGTGGACCACGAGGGCCGACGCCGCCAGATCGCCGACGCCGTCTGCCGGCTCGCCGAGGAACGCGGTCTGGAGGGAGTCACCCTCCGGGACGTCGCGGCCCGCGCGGACGTCTCCATGGGGGCGGTCCAGCGCTGCTTCCGCACCAAGGACGAGATGCTCACCTTCGCCCTGACCTACATCGGCGAACGCGTCACCACCCGGGTCTCCGCCCGCATCTCCGAGTCCCCCGCACAGTCGGCCCGCACCACCCTCGGGCACGCCGCGACGGAACTCTCCCTGCTGCGGCAGGAACACCGGGCCGAGGCCCGCGTCTGGCTCGCGTTCCTCGCCCAGGCCACCGTCAGCCGCCCGCTGGCAGACATCCTGCGCGCCAACTACACCGCACTCCAGGAGGCGTTCACCGCGCTCCTCGCCCAGGCGGCACCCGAGGCCGACGCCTCTCTGGAGGCCCGCGCCCTCCTCGCCCTCGTCGACGGCCTGACCACACACGTACTGATCGACCACATCTCGCCCGCCGCCGCGCTGGACGTCCTGGACCACCACCTGTGCCGCCTGTGGGGCGAGCCGCAGAAGTGACACCGGGCGCCCCGGGGACCAGCCCGTCCACCGGTCGCGGAACCCGCGCATCGGGGCACTCCCCCCACACCCTTACGGGGCAACGGATCCGGCCAGATTCCGGACCAACGGAGTTATCCACAAGCACAGTTCGCCTCACCGCGTACGCGCATCGCCATGGCACCATAGACATCCAACGGGGTGTTATGGCGCGCTGCCCGCACGACCACGGGCGGATCGCCCGACGCTCCGCGGCTGCCCGCCACCGGCCGTACGCCTCACCGCCGGGGCCGGGAGGGGCGGCCGACCGCGCGCGGAGCCGTTCCGCGTGTCCGGTGAGACGGAAAGCGACGGAAGGACAAGCCCGGTGAGCACGCTCAACAAAGGCATCGAGAAGGCCGAGGTCACGCTCAAGTGGGACCCCAGCCCCGTCGGCGAGCCGGACAACGACCTCGACCTCATCGCCGCGACCTACGAGGCGGACACCCCCGTGGGCAAGCCGGTCTACCTCGTCCACTTCGACAGCCGCTCCCCCGACGGCACCATCACCCTCAACCGCGACAGCCGCACGGGCCAGGGCTTCGGGTCCGACGAGGTCATGACGCTGGAGCTGGAGCGTCTGGCGGAGCGCTACACCCGGGTCGTGGTGGGCGTCGCCATCCAGCAGGGCGGCGGCCGCAAGACCTTCGGTGAGGTGCCCCACACCGAGATCCAGATCCGTGAGGGCTACACCGACCTCGTCCAGGACGACTTCGCCTCGGTCGCCCCGTCGACAGCGGCGGTCGTCGCCGTGTTCGCCCGCGACGCCGACGGCGAATGGCGCCTCCAGAAGGGCCTGCGCGGCTTCGACGCCGACCCGAACGCCTTCACCGCCCTGATGGGGACCTGACCGGAGCCCCCGTACGGGACCCGGCAGGCGCCGCCG
>NZ_JBHYGX010000004.1:292625-302483 GCF_042739975.1 Streptomyces sp. NPDC059080 | reverse complement strand
GGGGCCGGAGTGGTCGGGCCCCCCTCCGCTCGTCTGGCGTGGCCTGGGGCGCCCCGGGGGGGGGCCCCCGCGGCGCGGGGGGGGGGGGGGGGCGCGGCGCTCGCCGGGGTGGTGCCGCGCGGCGCCGCGGCGGGGTGCGCGGCGCTGGTCTGCGTGGCGGCGGCCGCGGCCGGTGCCACGGGAGGGGTGTACGGCGCGGTGCACGCAGCGCTGGCGGTGGTGGTGGCGCTGGCCGTCGCCGAGGGGTTGCTGCGGCACTGCCGGCGGCGGCTGGGCGGGGTGACGGGCGATGTGTTCGGCGCGCTCGCCGAGACGGCGGCGCTCACCGCACTGGTGGTGCTGGCGCTGGGCTGAGCCCGCGCGGGACCGCCGTACGGGGGCCGTCGGCGCCGCCCCGAACGCGTGGCGTCACTGTGGCGCCGCTCTCATTCGGCGTGCGGAACAAGCCGTTCGCCCCCTTTGCCCCGGCGGCCCGTACCCGTCGAAAAAACTCCAACTGCCCTGCCCGGAAGGGGTTGTTGGGCTGGCCGGGCGCCGCCCGGGAGGGCCCGGGGGAACGGGCCGTCCGGGCCGCTCCCCGTTCCGTGCGGGCGCCCCGAGCGTAGGCTCGGCCGCACGCTGCTCCCTGAGCGCGAACGGATTCCCGGACGGAACAGGACTTTCATCACCGTGACTGCACTGACCCTCAGTACTTCCTCCGCCGCAACGGCGCGCGCGGACGCCGTCGTCGTCGGCGTGGCCAAGGGCGCCAAGGGCCCCGTGCCCGCCGCCGGCGCCGAAGCCGTGGACGAGGCGTTCGGCGGCAAGCTCGCCGCCGTCCTGGAGACTCTCGGCGCGACGGGTGCCGAGGGCGAGGTGACCAAGCTGCCCGCCGCCGACGGCCTCAAGGCGCCGGTCGTGCTGGCGGTCGGCCTGGGCGCCGCACCGGCCGAGGACGAGACGTACGACAACGAGACGCTGCGGCGCGCCGCGGGCAGCGCCGCCCGCGCGCTGAACGGCACGAAGAAGGCGGCCTTCGCGCTGCCGCTGGAGGACGCCGAGGCGGCCGCCGCGGTCTCCGAGGGCGCGCTGCTCGGCGCGTACGCCTTCACCGCGTTCCGCAGCGACGGCGCCGCGGCCGACGCGAAGAAGGGCGCGAAGGGCGGCAACGGCGCCTCGGCGCCGCTCGCGGAGGTCACGCTGCTCGGCGGCAAGCCGCGGGACAAGGAGTTCAAGGCGGCGACCGAGCGCGCCCAGGTGCTGGCTGCGGAGATCCACCGCGCCCGCGACCTGATCAACACCCCGGCCAACGCGCTCGACCCGAAGTCCTTCGCCGCCGAGGCGCAGGCCGCGGCCAAGGAGTTCGGCCTCAAGGTCGAGGTGCTGGACGAGAAGGCGCTGAAGAAGGGCGGCTACGGCGGTCTGCTCGGCGTCGGCCAGGGCTCGGACGCCCCGCCGCGGCTGGTGCGCATCGCCCACACCCACGCCAAGGCGACGAAGACGCTCGCGCTGGTCGGCAAGGGCATCACGTACGACTCGGGCGGTATCTCGCTGAAGCCGGCCGGGCACAACGAGACGATGAAGTGCGACATGAGCGGTGCCGCCGCGGTGTTCGCCGCTGTCGTCGCCGCGGCGCGGCTGGGCCTGGAGGTGAACGTCACCGGCTGGCTGGCGCTCGCCGAGAACATGCCGTCGGGCAACGCCACCCGCCCCGGTGACGTGCTGACGATGTACAGCGGCAAGACGGTCGAGGTGCTCAACACCGACGCCGAGGGCCGTCTGGTGCTGGCCGACGCACTGACCCGCGCGTCGGAGGAGGAGCCGGACGCCATCATCGACGTCGCGACGCTGACCGGCGCGATGGTGTTGGCGCTGGGCAACCGCACCTTCGGGATCATGGCCAACGACGATGCGTTCCGCACCACGATCCACGAGATCGCGGAGGAGGTCGGCGAGCAGTCCTGGCCGATGCCGATGCCCGCCGAGCTGCGCAAGGGTATGGACTCCTCGGTGGCCGACATCGCCAACATGGGCGAGCGGATGGGCGGCGGCCTGGTCGCCGGGCTGTTCCTGAAGGAGTTCATCGGCGAGGGCATCACCTGGGCGCACCTCGACATCGCGGGTCCGGCGTTCCACGAGAGCGCGCCGTACGGCTACACGCACAAGGGCGGCACCGGCTCGTCGGTCCGCACCCTGCTGCGGCTGGCCGAGCGCACCGCCTCGGGCGACCTGGGCTGAGCCTTCGCTCCCCCGTTCGTCCGACGGCCCCGGGCTCACGGTCCGGGGCCGTCGGTGTGCCAGGGGTGACCGCGATCCTGGGCGCTCCCGGAGCCGGCGTTTCGCCCTCAACGAAATCCGCCCACCCGTCACCCACCACCACCCTTCCCAGGTGGCGCTTCGCGCCGCCGCACCTGTGTACGCCCCAGTAACCCCTGAGAGGCGGCTCACCTGCCGCCGCCAGGCCCGGCCCGCCGTCCCAGCTTCACCGAACAAGTGCGAAGATGGGTTCTCGGCAGGACAGGGCCCCCCTTACCCAGGGCCGACGTGAAGAGCGGCCGAACCACAGCCGCCGACCGGTCATCGGAGACCGGCTCCGGCGTACCCATGCATGGAGGACGTGACGTGGCGAACGACGCCAGCACCGTTTTCGACCTAGTGATCCTCGGTGGCGGCAGTGGCGGTTACGCCGCGGCCCTGCGCGGGGCCCAGCTGGGCCTGGACGTCGCCCTGATCGAGAAGGGCAAGGTCGGCGGTACCTGCCTGCACAACGGCTGCATCCCCACCAAGGCGCTGCTGCACGCCGGCGAGATCGCCGACCTGGCCCGCGAGAGCGAGCAGTTCGGTGTCAAGGCCACCTTCGAGGGCATCGACATCGACGCTGTCCACAAGTACAAGGACGACGTCGTCTCCGGCCTGTACAAGGGCCTGCAGGGGCTGATCGCCTCCCGCAAGGTGACGTACATCGAGGGCGAGGGCACGCTCTCCTCCCCGACCTCCGTCGATGTGAACGGCCAGCGTGTGACGGGCCGCCACGTCCTGCTGGCGACCGGCTCCGTGCCGAAGTCGCTGCCGGGCCTGAACATCGACGGCGACCGCATCATCTCCTCGGACCACGCGCTGAAGCTGAACCGCGTGCCGAAGTCCGCGATCGTGCTGGGCGGCGGCGTCATCGGCGTCGAGTTCGCCTCGGCGTGGAAGTCCTTCGGTACCGACGTCACCATCGTCGAGGGCCTCAAGCACCTCGTCCCGGTCGAGGACGAGAACAGCTCCAAGCTGCTGGAGCGGGCCTTCCGCAAGCGCGGCATCAAGTTCAACCTCGGCACCTTCTTCGACAAGGCCGAGTACACCGCCGACGGCGTCATGGTGACCCTCGCCGACGGCAAGACCTTCGAGGCCGAGGTCCTCCTGGTCGCGATCGGCCGCGGGCCGGTCTCGGCGGGCCTGGGCTACGAGGAGCAGGGCGTCGCCATGGACCGCGGCTACGTCCTGGTCGACGAGTACATGCAGACCAACGTTCCGACGATCTCGGCCGTCGGTGACCTCGTCCCCACCCTCCAGCTCGCCCACGTCGGCTTCGCCGAGGGCATGCTGGTGGCGGAGCGGCTGGCGGGTCTGAAGACCGTGCCGATCGACTACGACGGCGTGCCGCGCGTGACGTACTGCCACCCCGAGGTCGCCTCGGTGGGCATCTCCGAGGCGAAGGCCAAGGAGCTGTACGGCGCCGACAAGGTCGTCACGCTGAAGTACAACCTCGCGGGCAACGGCAAGAGCAAGATCCTGAAGACCACGGGCGAGATCAAGCTCGTCCAGGTCAAGGACGGTGCCGTGGTCGGCGTCCACATGGTCGGTGACCGTATGGGCGAGCAGGTCGGTGAGGCCCAGCTGGTCTACAACTGGGAAGCCCTGCCGGCCGAGGTTGCGCAGCTCGTTCACGCGCACCCCACGCAGAACGAGGCTCTCGGGGAGGCCCACCTGGCGCTGGCCGGCAAGCCCCTCCACTCCCACGACTGACCCTCAGTCCCGGGCGCGACCACATCCGCACCTCCCCGCGCGCCGACACCGTTCGCGCGGGGAAACCATCCGTTAGGAGCAACAGAAACCATGGCGGTTTCCGTATCCCTTCCGGCGCTCGGCGAGAGCGTCACCGAGGGCACCGTCACCCGCTGGCTCAAGGCCGAGGGTGAGCGCGTCGAGGTCGACGAGCCCCTGCTGGAGGTGTCGACCGACAAGGTCGACACCGAGATCCCCGCCCCCGTCTCCGGCATCCTGTCGGCCATCAAGGTCGCCGAGGACGAGACCGTGGAGGTCGGCGCCGAGCTGGCCGTCATCGACGACGGCTCCGGCGCCCCCGTCGCGGCCCCGGCCCCGGCCGCCGCCGAGGCCCCCGCCGCGCAGCCCGAGCCCGTGGCCGCCCCCGCTGCCGAGGCCCCGGCGCCCGCCGCCGCTCCGGCCCGCGGCGCCGCCTCCGGTACCGACGTCGTGCTGCCCGCGCTGGGCGAGTCGGTCACCGAGGGCACCGTCACCCGTTGGCTGAAGGAGGTCGGCGAGGAGGTCTCGGAGGACGAGCCCCTGCTGGAGGTCTCCACCGACAAGGTCGACACCGAGATCCCGGCGCCGGTCTCCGGCACCCTGCTGGAGATCCTGGTGGCCGAGGACGACACCGCCGAGGTCGGCGCCAAGCTCGCCGTCATCGGCTCGGCCGACCAGGTCGCGGCGCCCGCCGCCCCCGCCGCTCCGGCCGCCCCCGCCGCTCCGGCCCCGGCCGCCCCTGCGGCTCCGGCGCCCGTGCCCGCCGCCCCGGCTGCCCCGGCCCCGGCTCCGGCCGCGCCTGCCGCCCCGGCTCCGGCCCCCGTGGCCCCTGCCGCCCCGGCCGCCCCGGTCGCCCCGGCGCCTGTCACCCCGGCCCCGGCCGCCGGTGAGGGCGACGGCGCGTACGTCACGCCGCTGGTGCGCAAGCTCGCCGCGGAGAACGGCGTCAACCTTGCCACGGTCAAGGGCACCGGCGTCGGTGGCCGCGTCCGTAAGCAGGACGTCATCGCCGCCGCGGAGGCCGCCAAGGCCGCCGCCCCGGCCCCGGCCGCCCCGGCCCCGGCCGCGGCTGCGTCGACTGCCGCCCCCGTCATCGAGGCGTCGCCGCTGCGCGGTCAGACCGTCAAGATGCCGCGGATGCGCAAGGTCATCGGCGACAACATGATGAAGGCGCTGCACAGCCAGGCGCAGCTCACCAGCGTGGTCGAGGTGGACGTCACCAAGATCATGCGGATGCGCAACAAGGCCAAGGACGCCTTCGCGCAGCGTGAGGGCGTCAAGCTCTCCCCGATGCCGTTCTTCGTCAAGGCCGCCGTCCAGGCGCTGAAGGCCCACCCGGTCGTCAACGCCCGGATCAACGAGGACGAGGGCACGATCACCTACTTCGACGCCGAGAACATCGGTATCGCGGTGGACGCGGAGAAGGGCCTGATGACCCCGGTCATCAAGGACGCCGGTGACCTCAACATCACCGGTATCGCCAAGAAGACCGCCGACCTCGCCGGCAAGGTCCGCTCCAGCAAGATCACCCCGGATGACCTCGCCGGAGCCACGTTCACCATCTCGAACACCGGCTCGCGCGGCGCGCTCTTCGACACCGTGATCGTGCCGCCGAACCAGGTCGGCATCCTCGGTATCGGCGCCACCGTCAAGCGCCCCGTGGTCATCAACCACCCCGACCTCGGCGAGACCATCGCCGTCCGGGACATGACCTACCTGGCGCTCTCCTACGACCACCGTCTGGTGGACGGCGCGGACGCCGCCCGTTACCTGACCACGGTCAAGCAGATCCTGGAGGCCGCCGAGTTCGAGACCGAGATCGGTCTCTGAGCGAGGCGCCGACCAGCGCGTGCACACGGCCCCGTCCGGGTTCTCCCGGGCGGGGCCGCTCGCGTTCCCGGGGCCCCGGGGCATCCGCCGGGCCCGGCCGTCCGTGAGCAGCACCACGTGTGATCCCGGCCCCGCGGCACCGCCGGGCGACGACCACGCCCCGTATCGTCTCCGTCACCACCCCATCCGCGAGGAGCACTGTCATGACCCCGCCCGTCGTCCATTCGCTGCGCGAGCAGATCCGCGAGCACATCCTTGAGGGGATCGTCCGCGGCCGGTGGCAGCCTGGCGAACGGATCGTGGAGCGGCGGATCGCTGTCGAGCTGGAGGTCAGCCAGACGCCGGTGCGGGAGGCGCTGCGGGAGCTGGAGTCGTTGCGGCTGATCGAGTCGGCGCCCAACAAGGGCGTCCGGGTGCGGGACCTGACCCCCGCCGACCTCAAGGAGAGCTACCCCGTACGGGCCGGTCTGGAGCAGGTCGCGGCGGAGCTGGCGGCCGGTCAACTGGCCGAGGACACCGAGGCGCTGGAGCGCGAGGTGGACCGGCTGCGGGAGGCGGACCGGACGGGCGACGGCGAGGGGCAGGTGCGGCACACGGTGGCGTTCCACCGCGAGATCGTGCGGGCGGCCGGGAACGGCGTGCTGCTGCACACGTGGGAGTCGCTGGGGGTGGAGGTGTGGACGACACTGTCGATCCGTTGGTTCAGTCCCGAGCCGCGGTCGCACGCGCAGGACCATCAGGAGATCGTGGACGCGTTCCGGCGCCGGGACCCGCGGATCGGTGCCCTGCTGCGGACCCATGTGCTGAGCTGCGCGCCACGGGTCTGACCGGCGGATCTCACCGGGGCGGGAGCGGCCGTACGGCGGCGCTTCCGCCCCGTTCTGCGTCTGGCACGCGGTGCCCGGGTATGCGGCACCCCGTGCCGACCTGCGGTGATTCTTCCCGGGAGCGTTGATCGATCATCGATCAGGGGCGTATGGTCGCCCGCGGGGCGCGACATCCCTGCCTGCCGACTGCCTCCCGAATGCCTGCCGAACGCATTCCCCCTCCGTCCGGAAAGGGGCCACCCATGCCCGATCCCGTGCGCCTGCCGTACAGCCAGCTCGACCAGCTCCCGGACCGGGATCCGGAGGAGACGGCCGAGTGGCGCGAGTCGCTCGACGCCGTCACCGCGGCGGCGGGCCCGCACCGCGCGGCGTATCTGATGCGCCGCGCCCTGGAGCACACCGCCGACCCGGCGCTCGTGCCCCTGGAGACGGACTACGTCAACACCATCCCGACCTCCGCCGAGCCGGAATTCCCCGGCGACGAGGCGATGGAGGCCCGGATCACGGCGTGGAACCGCTGGAACGCGGCCGCCATGGTCACGCGTGGCTCCAAGCTCGGTCTCGGCGGCCACATCGCCACCTTCGCGTCGGCGGCGTGGCTGTACGAGACCGGCTTCCAGCACTTCTTCCGCGGCAAGGAGGGCACGGGCAGCGGCGACCAGCTCTACATCCAGGGCCACGCCTCCCCCGGCATCTACGCCCGCGCCTTCCTCGACGGCCGCCTGAACGAGGAGCAGCTGGACCACTTCCGGCAGGAGGCCGGCGGCGAGGGCCTCCCGTCGTACCCGCACCCGCGGCGCCTGCCCTGGCTGTGGGAGTTCCCCACCGTCTCGATGGGCCTGGGCCCGCTCTCCGCCATCTACCAGGCGCGCTTCAACCGCTACCTGGAGCACCGCGGTATCAAGGACACCGCGGACAGCCATGTCTGGGCGTTCCTCGGCGACGGTGAGATGGACGAGCCCGAGTCGACCGCCGCCCTGGCGCTGGCCGGCCGCGAGGGGCTGGACAACCTCACCTTCGTCATCAACTGCAACCTGCAGCGCCTGGACGGCCCGGTCCGCCCGAACTTCAAGATCGTGCAGGAGCTGGAGGCGCAGTTCCGCGCCGCCGGCTGGAACGTCGTCAAGTCGCTGTGGGGCCGGGCGTGGGACGAGGTCTTCGCGCTCGACACCGACGGCGCGCTGGTGCGCCGCCTGCGCGAGACGCCGGACGCGCAGTTCCAGACGTACGCCACCCGTGACGCCGCCTACATCCGCGAGCACTTCTTCGGCGCCACGCCGGGGCTGCGCGCGCTGGGCGACTCGCTCGGCGACGCCAAGCTGCTGGAGCTGTTCCAGACCTCCCGCGCGGGCCACGAGCCGCGCAAGGTGTACGCCGCGTACCGGGCGGCCGTCGAGCACAAGGGCGCGCCGACCGTCATCCTGGCGCAGACCGTCAAGGGCTACACGCTCGGCGCCGGTTTCGAGTCGCGGAACGCCAACCACCAGATGAAGAAGCTCACCGGGCAGGAGTTCCGCGCCATGCGCGACCTGCTGGAGCTGCCGATTCCGGACAGCGCCCTGGAGGGCGACACCGTTCCCTACTGGCGGCCCGCCGAGGACTCCCCGGAGATGGTCTACCTCCGGGAGCGCCGGGCGGCCCTGGACGGCCCCGCGCCGGCCCGGAAGGTCACGCCGAAGCCGCTGCCGATGCCGTCCCCGAAGGCGTTCGACGCGCTGAAGAAGGGCTCGGGCAGCCAGGAGATCGCCACCACCATGGCGTTCGTCCGGCTGGTCAAGGACCTGATGCGGGACAAGGAGACCGGCAAGCGCTGGGTGCCGATCGTCCCCGACGAGGCCCGCACCTTCGGCATGGAGTCGCTGTTCCCGTCGGCGGGGCTGTACTCCCCGAAGGGCCAGACGTACGACCCGGTCGACCGCGACCAGCTCCTGTACTACAAGGAGGCGAAGAACGGCCAGATCCTCAACGAGGGCATCACCGAGGCCGGTTCGCTCGCGGACTTCACCGCCGCCGCCACGTCGTACGCGACGCACGGCGAGCCGATGATCCCGTTCTACATCTTCTACTCGATGTTCGGCTGGCAGCGCACGGCCGACCAGTTCTGGGCGCTCGCCGACCAGCTGGGCCGCGGCTTCGTCATCGGCGCGACCGCGGGCCGCACCACGATGACCGGTGAGGGCCTCCAGCACGCCGACGGCCACTCGCACCTGATCGCCTCCACCAACCCGGCGGCGCTCTCGTACGACCCGGCGTTCGCGTACGAGGTCGCGGTGATCGTCAAGGAGGGGCTGCGCCGGATGTACGGCCCCGACGCCGAGGACGTCTTCTACTACCTGACGGTCTACAACGAGACCAAGGTGCAGCCGGCCATGCCCGCGGGGCTGGACGAGGAGGCGATCCTGCGGGGTCTGTACCGCTTCCAGGAGGCGGCGGCCCCGGCCGCGGACGCGCCGCGGCTCCAGCTGCTGGCGTCCGGTACGGCCATCCACTGGGCGCTGGACGCGCAGCGGCTGCTCGCCGAGGACTGGGGCGTCGCGGCGGACGTCTGGTCGGCGCCGTCCTGGACGGAGCTCCGCCGCGACGCGCTGGCCTGCGACGCTGCCCGGCTCGACGGCGAGGACCGCGTCCCGTACGTGACCCGTGCCCTGGAGGGGGCGCCCGGTCCGGTGGTGGCGGTCAGTGACTGGATGCGGGCGGTGCCCGACCAGATCGCGCCCTGGGTCGAGCAGGACTGGGTCTCCATCGGCACCGACGGGTTCGGCCTGTCCGACACCCGCGACGCGGCCCGCCGTCACTTCGGCGTGGACCCGCAGTCGGTGACCGTCCAGGCGCTGGCCGCGCTGGCCCGCCGGGGCGACGTCAAGCCGGAGACGGTCAAGGAGGCCAAGGCACGCTACGGCCTGTGACCAGGGGCGGGGCGTCCGGCCCCGCTTCCTGGCGGCCCGGCTTCCGCCTGGTGCCACCTCTCGGACCGGGCGGTCCGTGGTGCACCATCCGGCGCCATGGGCCGCTCCCCCGGCTCCCGTGCGGAGATCACCCACCGCGCCCGGGGTCTTCGCACGGGAAACCTTCCGGCCCGGCCGGGGGGGGCGGGGGGGGGGGGGGGGCCGGGGGGGGGGCGGCGGGGGGGGGGGGGGCGCCCCGGGGGGGGGGGGGGGGGCGGGGGCGCGCCCGGGGGGGGGGGGGGGGGCCG
>NZ_JBHYGX010000004.1:262217-292615 GCF_042739975.1 Streptomyces sp. NPDC059080 | reverse complement strand
GGGTCTCCCCCCGGGAACCCACCCGGCCCCGCGCGGGCCCACTTCGGGGGGGGGGGGGCGGCCCCGTCGGCCGTCGGGGGGCCGGTGAACGGCCGTCGGTCGTCGGGGGGGCCGGTGAACGGCCGTCGGTCGTCGGGTCCGCCGGTCAACGGCCGTCGCGCGGCGGGGCGTTGTCAGTGGTGCCCGGCATGATGGATCCATGCGTGCTGCCCGGCTGATCAAGATGCTGCTGCTCCTCCAGTCCCGGCCGTCGATGACCGCCGGTGACCTGGCGCGGGAGCTGGAGGTCAGCGAGCGCACGGTCGCGCGGGACGTCCTGTCGCTCTCCGAGGCGGGCGTGCCGGTCTACTCCGACCGCGGCCGCGCGGGCGGCTACCGCCTCCTCGGCGGATACCGCACCCGGCTGACGGGCCTGGGCCGCAGCGAGGCGGAGACGCTGTTCCTGTCCGGGGTGCCGTCCGCGCTACGCGAATTGGGCCTGGCGGACGCGGCGTCCGCGGCGCGGCTCAAGGTGTCCGCGGCACTCCTCCCGGAGCTGCGGGAGGCCGCGAGCGGCGCCGCCCAGCGCTTCCACCTGGACGCCCCGGCCTGGTACCGCAGCCCGGAGACCCCCGCCGAGCTGCCCGCCCTCGCCGAGGCGGTGTGGGACGACCGCCCGATACGCGCCCGCTATCTGCGCAAGGACCGCGAGGTGGAGCGGGAGCTGGAGCCGTACGGGCTGGTGTTGAAGGCCGGGGTGTGGTATTTGGCGGCTTGTGCGCGGCGGGAGGGCCCGGCGGCGGGCGTGGAGGAGACGTCCGGTGCGGGTGCGGGCGTGCCCGGCGGTGCGGGGATGCCCGGCCCGCAGGGTGGCGCGGGCGGCGGGCCGTCGAAGGGCTCGGGGACGCCGCGGGGTGCGGGCGCGGCCCCGCCGGATTCCGCGGGTTCCCCCGGCTCCCCCGCCCCGCCCGTCCCCCCGTTCCGTATCTACCGCGTCGACCGCTTCACCGCTGTGACGGCGCCGGAGGAGGGGCACTTCGTCCGGGATCCCCGCTTCGATCTGCCTGCGTTCTGGGCGGAGCGGGCCGCGCAGTTCGCGCGGTCGCTGCTGCGGGCGGAGGTGGTGCTCCGGCTCACCGAGCGCGGTATACGCCGGCTGCCGCACGTCACGGAGCCCGTCGCGGCGCGCGAGGCGGTGGCGGACGCGCAGGGCCCGGAGGCCGACGGCAGGTGGACGCTCACCCTCGCGGTGGAGAACGCCGAGGTCGCCTACGCGCAGCTGCTCGGGCTGGGCCCCGAGTGCGAGGTGCTGGCGCCCGAGCCGCTGCGCGGCCGGTTCGCGACAGCGGCCCGCCGGATGGCCGAGCGGTACGGCGGGTGACCACCGGCCGGGACCGCACCGCACTGCACTGCACTGCACCGCACTGCACTGCACCGCACTGCACCGCACTGCACCGCACTGCACTGCACCGCACCGCACCGCACCGCACCGCACCGGACTACCGGTACCCCTATCGGCACTCCTACCAGTACTCCTACCAGTACTCCTACCGGTAATCCTCCGCCCTCCCCTCCTTCCCTCCGAGGACGACATCCTCGAAGTAGCCGAAGCCGTCGGGGCGGGAGCCGTCCGTGTCGGTGAAGCCGTAGATCTTGGCGAGCTGGCCGCTGGAGAGGGACCGGCCGGTGAAGCGGGCGCGGTCGGGGTCGGCGGCGAGGGCGGCGACGGCGCGGCCGACGAGGGCCGGGGATTCGGCCACCGCGAAGTGCGGTTCCTGCGTGAGGGCGTCCCGCCAGTTCTCCTCGGTGACGCCGAAGTGGTCCAGCATCTCCTCGGAGCGCAGGAAGCCGGGGGTGAGCGAGACGACCGTCGCGCCGTACGGTTCCACCTCGGCGGCGAGGCCGAACGCCATGCGGTGCGGGGCGTTCTTGGCGAGGTCGAAGCAGAGGTTGCCACGGTAGGAGCGGTTGAAGGCGGCGGTGCCGTCGGTCATGTCGACCAGCAGGCCACCGGGGGCGCGCAGCAGCAGCGGCAACGCGTGGTGGCTGGTGATGAGGTGCGTCTCGACGCCGAGGCGGAGCATCCGCAGGCCCCCGGCGAGGTCCAGTTCCCACAGCGGGGTGTCGAACTGGAGGAGGTGGTCGCCGCCCCACACGCTGTTGACCAGGACGTCCAGGCGACCCCGCTCCCGGTCGATACGGGCGACGAGATCGGCGACCTGCTCCGGTACGAGGTGGTCGCAGGGGACCGCGATGCCGGTGCCGCCCGCGGCCGTGACCCGTTCCGCGGTCCCCTCGATCGTCTCGCCGGGGCGGCCCACCTCGCTGACGTGGTCCCGTGTGGTGCGGCCGGTGACGTAGACGACCGCCCCCGCCCGGCCCAGCTCCACGGCCATCGCCCGGCCCGCGCCCCGGGTCGCCCCGGCCACCAGCGCCACCCGCCCCGCCAGGCTCCCCGCGCCCGCCGTGCCGTTCCGTTCCGTCGTCATCCGTGCCACTCCTCGCCGTGTGCGGTGTGCGTACACGGCGACCGTGCCAGCGATACCCGACATCTTCTGTCAGGTTTCCTTCGGACCTGGCGGACGTTCATCGAACCTGGCGGACGTTCGTGGGAGCTGACGGATGTTCGTGGGACCTGACGGACGTTCGTGGGACCTGACGGACGTTCGTGGGACCTGACGGACGTTCGTGGGACCTGACGGACGTTCGTGAGGAAGGCATACGGGGCCGGGAGCGGCGGCCGGGCGCCCGGCGCGGCGGCCCCGCGCGGCCCGGCTCACCGACCCCCCTCACCTCCCCATCGCGTGCAGCAACCCCCCGGAGGCCCGCACCCCGGCGACCCGTACCGGCGCGGACGCCGGGACGCCGACGGCGAGGGTGGTGGCGCGGGTGGTGCGGTGCACCGCGCCGGTGACGTCGAGACCGCGCACCGCGGGGCTGCCCGCCGCGAGCAGGTACCAGTGGCCGGAACCGGCGCGCCAGCGGGTCTCGCCGACGACCTCCGGGCCGTACGGGCTGCACGCGGCGGTGTCCCGGGCGCGGCCGACGACCCGGGCGGGCCGCTCGGGCCGGGCCACGGCCGGGTGGAACTGCACGGTGACCCGGCCCGGCCCGCGCCAGGTGTCGGCGCGGCTGCACACCCAGGTGGCGGTGGCTCCGCTCTCCGGCAGCCGCTGGCGGGCGTAGGCCCAGTTGTTCACCGACCGGACACCCGCGGCCCGCTCCCCGCGCAGCGAGCAGGCGGTGTGGGCCCAGCTCAGCAGCGCCGCGCTGGTGGTGGCCTCGGCCGGGGGCGCGGCGGTGGGCCCGCCGCTCGCGGCCGGGCCGTACGTGAGGTGGACGGGCGTGAGGTCGCCGAGGTCGGTCAGCAGGAAGCTGTGCTGTGCCGTGACCCGCGCCGAGGAGTGCAGGCGCGCCACCGGCCACCGCCCGCAGACGGCGCCGTCCGCGGGCGGCTCCGGGACGCGGTCGGTGACGCCGTCCGGGGCGACGTGCAGCGCCTTCTCGGGGGCGGTGGGCCGCAGCAGGTCGCGGGTGGTGGTGTCGGTGATCCACGGGGCGATGAGGTAGCGCATCCACCCGGTGCCGCGCCCGATGACCAGCGCCCCGGCGGTCGTCAGATCGGCGTTGTCGACGCGGGCGAACTCCAGCTCCGCCGGGGCCCCTTCGGGCTCCGCGTACCGCACCACCCGGTCGCCGTCGTGGAGGACGACCACTGTCACCCCGTCGATCACCCCGCCGTAGAGCAGCCGGGGCGGCTGGTCCGGCGGCCGGGTGGAGGCGCCGTCGGCGGCGGTGACGCGGACGTCGCGGCCCGGTGCGCCCCAGACCCGCAGGGCGCGCCCGAGCAGCGCCGTGTCCCCGGCGTACTCGCCCCGCGGCGACCAGGCGGTGAAGTCCACCCGGGAGGTGTCGGCCCACGCGTCGTCGGGGGCACGCACCAGCCGCTGCGGGTCCAGGACCTGGCGGGCCCGCACGGTGGCCGGGTCCGGCTGGGCGGGCGGCGGGGTTCCGTCGGGGCCGCCGACGGCGGTGAGCAGCGCCGCACCGGCCGCCAGCACCGCGGCGGTGACGGCCGCCGCCCGTCTGCCCTGACGGCGCCGGAGCAGATCGGTCGGGCGGGCCTGGACGGTGCACGGGTCGAACTCGCCGGAGTTCAGCAGCGCGGCGGTCCCCGGGCCCAGGTCGCGGCCGAGGGCGGCGGCGGCGCGCTGTGCGGCGCCGGGGTCGGCGACACCCGCCGCGCCGAGGACCGCGACGACCTCGTCCTCGTCCAGCTCTTCCAGATGTCCCAGGGCGACGGCGGCGCGGGCGGGGGCGGAGAGCGCGGACAGCGCCTGGTCCAGGGCGAGTTCGTCGGCGCCACCGGCCCGGGGGAAGAGTCGCAGCCCCCACACGACCGGCAGCGGCGACCGCCAGCGCGGCGGCTTCGCCTGGGCGAGCGCCAGCTCCAGGACGCGCGAGCGGACGAGCGGATAGCCCGGTTCGGGCCGCGGGCCGCGCTGGCCGGGCAGGACAGCGCGGGCCCGTTCGCGGCCCGCGGACGGCAGGGCGCGCTGGACGATCCCGTGCGCGGTCAGCACCCGGCGGTGGCGGCCCATCGCGGGCGGCAGGACGAGGTGGGCGAGGCGCACCAGGCGCGGGTAGTGCTCGACGATGGCCGCCTCGGCCCGCTCGACATCGGCGCGGGTTCGTTCGTCCATGGGCATGGCGTGGAAGCGCCCTTCAGGAATGGGGTCTGCCGATCGGGTACGGGAAGGTGCCGTAGGGGGGGCCAGCCTTCCAACGAGTGATTCTTGCACCGGTCACCCCGCCGTTGATCAACAACTCCGCTGCCCGGGAGCCGCGTACACCGCATCCGGGGCATTCCACCTGTGCGTCCGGACGGGCGCCGCCGCGCGGGTGGCGGCGGACCGCTCCACATGCGTACGGCCCCGGCAGGCCCGATGCTGGAGCGGTGATGGACGAGACGGAGTTCTGGGAGCTCATCGACGCCTCCCGCGCGGCCGCCGGGGGCGATCCGGTGGACCACGCCGACGAGCTGACCGAGCGGCTGCTGAGCCGCGACCCGGAATCCGTCCTGGACTTCGCCCGCCACTTCGAGGCCCGCTACCACCGCGCGTACACCTGGGACCTGTGGGCCGCGGCGGCGGTGCTGCTGGACGGTGCGAGCGACGACGTCTTCGACGCGTTCCGCTGCTGGCTGATCGGCCAGGGCCGGGAGGTCTTCGAGGGCGCACTGCACGACCCCGACGAACTCGCCGTGCTGGTTGGTGAGTTCGACGAGGATGCGGACGGTGACGGCGAGGAGCTGGGGTACGCCGCCGACGACGCCTACGAGCAGCTGACCGGCGCCGAACTGCCCGGCCTCGGCCTGCCGCCGCAGCCCGCCGAACCGCTGGGCGGCTATGTCGACGTCGACGACGACGCGGCCCTGGAGACCCGGTTGCCCCGGCTGTGGGAGCGCTTTCGCGCGTAGCCGCGCCCCCGGGCGCGCGTCCGTACGGGGCGGGCGCGCGGCGGGCAGTATGGCGCCATGCGGATCGCGATCACCGGCTCGACCGGTCTCATCGGCTCAGCTCTCGTCCGGTCACTGCGGGCGGACGGGCACACCCCCGTCCGGCTGGTGCGACGGCCGCCCGCGGCACCGGACGAGGTGCACTGGGATCCGCGCCGTCAGGAGGTGGACGTCGCCGGGCTCGCCGGGTGCGAGGCGGTGGTGCACCTGGCGGGCGCGGGCGTCGGCGACCACCGCTGGACCGCCGCGTACAAGCGCGAGATCCGCGACAGCCGGGTGCGCGGCACCGCCGCCGTCGCCGCGGCCCTCGCGTCACTGGACGCCCCGCCCCGGGTCTTCGTCTGCGGCAGCGCCATCGGCTACTACGGCGACACCGGCACCCGGCGTACGGACGAGACGGCACCGGCCGGTGAAGGGTTCCTGCCGGAAGTCTGCGTCGACTGGGAGGACGCGGCGGCGCCCGCCGAGGAGGCCGGTATCCGGACGGCCTTCGCCCGCACCGGCCTGGTGGTGGCCCGCTCGGGCGGCGCCTGGGGGCGGCTGTTCCCGCTGTTCCGGCTGGGTCTCGGCGGCCGCCTGGGCAACGGCAGCCAGTACTGGAGCTTCATCTCCCTGCACGACCACATCGCCGCGCTCCGCCATCTGATCGACGGCGACCTCGCCGGTCCGGTCAACCTCACCGCCCCCGAGCCGGTGACCAACCGTGAGGTGACGGCCGCGATGGGCCGGGTGCTGCACCGCCCGACGCCGTTCCCGGTACCGGCGGCGGCCCTGAAGCTGGCCCTCGGCGAGTTCGCCGGGGATGTCCTCGGGAGTCAGCGGGTGATCCCGCGGCGCCTGTTGAAGAGCGGGTTCACCTTCGCGCATCCGGGCATCGAGGGGGCTATTCGGGCGGCTTGAGGGGGATGCGGCGCCCGCCCCGCTCCGACGCGCCCCGCGCGATCCCTGGCCGTCCGGGGCGGGCCGTCCCTACCGTGCCTCCACACACCATCCGGCGTCCCGTGTACCGGCCCGGTGCGGGCGGGGCGGGCGGGACCGATCTGAGGAGGGGCACGTGCAGCGCACCTCATCGGCCGTGGACGCGGTCATCGTAGGGGCCGGCCCTGCGGGGCTGGCCGCCGCTCGTCAACTGACCGCCGCGGGACTCACGGTCACCGTGCTGGAGGCGGCGGAGCGGATCGGCGGGCGGTCGGCCACCGACGACGTCGACGGCTTCCTCCTGGACCACGGCGGCAGGCCGCTCGTCGCCACACCCGGCCTGCTGCGCACGCCCGGCCTGGAGACGCTGAAGCTCTGCCGGTTCGCGCCGTGGATCGGGCTGCACAACGGGCGGCGCGCGCAGCGGGTCAGCGCACTTCGGAGCACAAGGGGCGCACTCGCCGCCGCGCGCGCCCTTTCGCGCGCCGATCGCCGTCCGGAGCGCCCCCAGGACCGGCGTATGGACCGCCTCGGCGACCGTACGGCCCCCGACCGCCCGGCGGCCGACGCGCTGTCCGCCCGTCCGGTCTTCGCGCCGCGCGCCCACGACGCGTTCCTGCGGCCGCTGCTCGGCGTGCTGCTGGGCGATCCGCGGCTCGGTGGCTCCAGCCGCGGCGCCGCGCTGACCCTGCGGGCGTTCGCGGAGGGGCGGCTCTGCCTGCCCGCCGGGGGCGCCGCCGCGCTGCCCGCCGCGCTCGCCGCGGGCCTGCCGCCCGGCACCGTCCGCACCGGCGTCCGTGTCACGTCCGTCGCCACCACCTCCGTCACCACCGCGGACCACGGCGAGGTGACCTGCCGCGCGGTGATCGTCGCGACCGGCGCGCGGGACGCGGCGGCGCTGCTGCCGGGGCTGCGGGTACCGCCGTTCCATCCGGCGACGGTGCTGCACCACACCACCCCGTCCGGCCACGGCCCGCACCCGGCCGGACCGCGCGAGACGCCGCTGCTGCTGACCACGCAGTCCCCGCTGGCCTGTAGCTACGCGGCCGGGGCCATCGACCCGTCGCGCGCCCCGGCGGGCCGGACGCTGCTGACAACGGTGGTGCTGGGCGCCCCCGCGGCGCTTCCGGCCGCCGCCCTGGACGCGGCGGTCCGGCCGCAGCTGGCCCGGGTGTACGGCACGGTCACCACCGACTGGGAGCTGCTGACGGTGCGGCACACCCCGGCGGCGATCCCGGCGATGCCCGCGCCGCACGACCCGGAGCGGCCGGTCCGGGTCCTCTCCGGGCTGTACGTGTGCGGCGACCACCGCGGCCTCAGCACCGTCCAGAGCGCCCTGGACTCCGGCCGCCGCGCCGCCCGCGCCCTCCTGGCCGACCTCGGCGTGCCCACCACCGAACCGGCCGCCCTGCACACGGCCGCCTGATACGGCGGGCCCGCACCGGCCCGGAGGGGGCGGGTGCGGGCCGGGGCGCCGGACGGGGAACGTGCCTCCACGGACGCGGCCGGGGCCCACAGCCCGGGGCCCGAAGGGCCGAGGCACAAGAGCCCGGGCCACGGCCGCACGGGCGGCAAGGGCTCCCGGCCGAGGCCCCGGCACCTCACCCCAGCGCCGCCACCCGGTCCCGGTACCCCCGCACCGGCGCCGCATCGCGGTACGGCTCCAGCCGCCGTTCGAACTCGGCGACGTACTCATGGGCGCGCACCGACCGCATGTCGGCCGCCTGGAGCGCCGCCTCCGCGCCGAGCGCGCACGCCTGCTCCAGCTCGCCCAGGGCCAGCCGGGAGGTGGCCAGCACCACCCGGCAGAAGAGACGGCTGCGGGCGAAGCCCGGTGCCCGCAGCTCCAGGGAACGCTCCGCGTGCTGGGCGGCGGCACGGAACTGCCGCAGATCGCGGTGGCAGTGCGCCAGCTCGTCGGCCAGCTGCGCCTCGTCGAAGAAGCGCGCCCAGTGCGGTGTCTCGTCGCCGGGCCGGGCGCACTCCATCGCCCGCTCGGACCGCGACAGCGCCGCCGTACAGGCCCGCACCTCGCCCATCAGGCCGTGGCCGCGCGCCTCCGCCGCGTGCAACAGCGCCAGCACCGCGGGCGGCGCCGCGGCCCCGACGCCCTGCTGCGCCACCCGCGCCAGCTGCACCGCCTCCCGGCCGTGCCCGAGGTAGACGGCCTGACGGCTCATCGTGACCAGCACGTACGAGCCGTACGCGCGGTCGCCCGCCGCCTGCGCCAGCCGTAGCGCCTGGACGAAGTACCGCTGCGCCAGACCGTGCGCCACGATGTCGTACGACGTCCACCCGGCCAACCGGGTCAGATCGGCGGCCGCGGCGAAGAGCTTGCGGCCGGTCGCCTCGCCGTACGTGCCGCGCAGCATCGGCTCGGCCTCGTGCTCCAGATAGCGCACCAGGGCCTGGCGGGCGTGGCCGCCGCCGTAGGCGTGGTCCAGCGCGCGGAACAGCTCACCGACCGACCGCAGCGCCGCGATGTCCCCGGCGGTGACGCGGGCGCCGCCGACCCGGTCGACGTGGTCGGTGCGGCGCTGGCGGGGGACCGTGATCCGGCCCTGGAGCGGGACCCGGCCGGTGCCGTCGGGGCTCAGCTCGCCGCGGGCCACCCGTTCGTCGGGGCGGCCGATGAGCCAGTCCCGGCTGGGCACCACCAGCCCCGCCGGGGTGAAGGCGATCTTGCGCAGCTCGGCATGGCTGCCGGAGTCCTTGCGCCACAGACCGCTGACGATGTCGACGGCTTCGGTGGGCGTCCCGGCGAATTCGAGTCCGGCGTAGACCGGTGCGCAGGCGTCCAGGCCGAGGTCCTGGGCCGACAGGCGGCGGCCCAGCTTGCGGGTGAAGACCTCGGCGATCAGCGCCGGGGTGGTGCCCCTGGGCTGCTGGCCGCGCAGCCAGCGGGTCACGGATGTCTTGTCGTAGCGGAGGTCGAGGCCGTGCTCGATGCCGAGCTGGTCGACGCGCCTGGCGAGTCCGGCGTTGGAGAACCCTGCCTCGGCGATGAGGGCGGCCAGCCGGCGATTGGGCGTGCGGTGCGGGGGTCGTTCCGTCATCAGCTTTACCGGTCTCCTGCCTTCCGGGCCGGGCCGCCGGGCCCGGCTGACCCTGTCCGGCACGCTCGTCGCCCTTGTGGAACGGCGCGAATGTAACGGCCTTCGGGGCTCTTCTGGCCGCCTGAGCACCGCGTTCATCCGATCGTGTGAGCAGGGCGCATGCGCTCCACACCGAGGTTCACCCGGCTCACGCCCCCGCCTTCCCGACCCGGCGGCCGGTTTCCCGGCCCGTGCGCGCGAGGTCCCCCGGCCACCGGCCGGCCTGCCCCCCGGCCGTACAGTGGCCTGGGCGCGAAGTGGCATCGGACAGGCAGGAGCCCCGTATCGAACGGGTGCGGAGGCACTGCATCAAACGTCGCAGCCCGCTGCGACAGAAGTGCGAAGAGGAGCTGCTGTGACTGCGATCTCTCGGGGGGACACCCCCGCACCCGAGGGGCTGCGCTTTGTGCGTCTGGGCTTCGGCGCCGACGCCGTGCCGTACGAGGCGGCGTGGCAGGAGCAGCGGCGGGTGCACGCCGCCCGGTTCGCCGACGAGGTCCCCGACACCTGTCTGCTGCTGGAGCACCAGCCGGTCTACACCGCGGGCCGCCGCACCGCCGACGACGAACGCCCGCTGGACGGTACGCCCGTCATCGACGTGGACCGCGGCGGGAAGATCACCTGGCACGGCCCGGGCCAGCTGGTGGGCTACCCGATCCAGAAGCTGCCGCGCCCGGTCGACGTCGTCGCGCACGTCCGCCGCCTGGAGGAGGCGCTGATCCGGGTCTGCGCCGACTTCGGCGTCGAGGGCACCCGCGTCGAGGGGCGCAGCGGGGTGTGGGTCCTCGGCGACCCGGTCGAGCAGCGTCCGTCGCTCGGCGGTCTTCAGCTCGACCTCGCCCCGCAGACCGCTGCGGACGCGGACGAGATGTACGACGCGCGGCTGCACGGTCCCGAGTACGCGCCGTCCAACGCCGGTCAGCGCGGTGAGGACCGCAAGCTCGCCGCGATCGGCATCCGCGTCGCCAAGGGCGTCACGATGCACGGCTTCGCGCTGAACGTGAACCCGGACAACACCTCGTTCGACAAGATCGTGCCGTGCGGCATCCGGGACGCCGGGGTCGCCTCGCTCTCCGGCGAGCTGGGGCGCGACCTCACCATCGCCGAGGTGCTGCCCTCGGTCGAGAAGCATCTGCGGGACGTCCTGGAGGGCGTGGAGCTCCTCCCCCGCGCGGTCTGAGCGCCGTCAAGGAATGCCGGCCTCGTATCGGGGGTTGGCGAGCACGTGAAGACGTACGAAATCCCGGGCGTACCCTGGTGTACGCCGCTGAATCGAATGCCGCGATAGCAGAAAGGGGCGCCGACGTGTCCGCTGTCGCACCCGACGGACGCAAGATGCTGCGCCTGGAGGTCCGGAACAGCCAGACCCCCATCGAGCGCAAGCCCGAGTGGATCAAGACCCGGGCGAAGATGGGCCCCGAATACAACCATCTGCAGGGCCTGGTGAAGAGCGAGGGCCTGCACACGGTCTGCCAGGAGGCGGGCTGCCCCAACATTTTCGAATGCTGGGAGGACCGCGAGGCGACCTTCCTCATCGGCGGTGAGCAGTGCACCCGGCGCTGCGACTTCTGTCTGATCGACACCGGCAAGCCGGAGCCCCTGGACCGCGACGAGCCCCGCCGGGTCGCCGAGTCCGTGCAGACCATGGACCTGCGCTACGCCACGATCACCGGCGTCGCCCGCGACGACCTGGAGGACGGCGGCGCCTGGCTGTACGCCGAGACGGTCCGCCAGATCCACGCCGCGATGCCGGACACCGGCGTCGAGCTGCTGATCCCCGACTTCAACGCGGACCCCGACCAGCTGGCCGAGGTCTTCTCGTCCCGCCCGGAGGTGCTGGCGCACAACGTCGAGACGGTCCCGCGGATCTTCAAGCGCATCCGCCCCGGTTTCCGCTACGAGCGCTCCCTCAAGGTCATCACCGAGGCCCGCGCGGCCGGGCTGGTCACCAAGTCCAACCTGATCCTGGGCATGGGCGAGACCCGCGAGGAGATCAGCGAGGCGCTGCAGGACCTCTACGACGCAGGGTGCGAGCTGATCACGATCACCCAGTACCTGCGGCCGTCGGTGCGGCACCACCCCATCGAGCGGTGGGTCAAGCCCGCGGAGTTCGTGGAGCTGAAGGAGGAGGCCGAGGAGATCGGCTACGCCGGTGTGATGTCCGGCCCGCTGGTCCGCTCCTCGTACCGTGCGGGCCGCCTCTACCAGCAGGCGATCGAGCGGCGCGAGGTCGAAGCCTCCACTCAGGCGGTCTGACCCGCCCCGGCGCGCCGATGCGCGGATCCTGGCACATGCTGGGTGGACGCGGCCCGCACTCCCCCAGGCCGGGGGTTGCGCGGGCCGCTCCGTCGTCACGCCCTGGTGTGACCGGCGGGTCATCCGCGGGTCACACCCGTCGGTGACGATGGACCCACGCACCGCGTCCGTCCCGGGCGTCCCGCCGACCTCCCCGAGGGAGACCCACACCATGCAGGCCGCGCCGCTCCGCGCCACCGCACGTCCCGTCCCGTCCGTCACCGGAGCACTCCGCGCCGTCGAGGCGCTGCTGCTCGGCGGCGGGCAACGCACCGCCCGCCGCAACGCTTGGAACTCGGTCCTGGAGGACCGCCGCCGGGCCAGCGACCGGCAGGAGGCGCAGTACGTACTGGAGGCCGCGGCGACCCGCCGCCCGCGGGCCACGTAAACTTCTTGGTATGGCGAGGAAGGCAAACACAGACGGCGCTGGCGCCGGCACCCCCGGGCGGCTGAAGCAGATCGCCCAGACCTACAAGATGACCCGTCAGGTCGACTCCAAGGTCGGTCTTGTCGTCGCTGGCGTGGGCATCGTCGTGTTCGGCGTACTCCTCGCCGTCGGCTTCGTGATCGGCCATCCCGCCTACGCGGGCATCCTGGGCTTCGTCCTGGCCTTCCTCGCGATGGCGATCGTCTTCGGGCGCCGCGCCGAGCGGGCGGCCTTCGGGCAGATGGAGGGCCAGCCGGGCGCGGCCGCCGCGGTGCTGGAGAACGTCCGCGGCTGGACGGTCACCCCCGCGGTGGCGATGAACCGTAACCAGGACGTGGTGCATCGCGCCGTCGGCAAGGCGGGCATCGTGCTGGTCGGCGAGGGCAACCCGAACCGGCTGCGCGGTCTGCTGGCCGCCGAGAAGAAGCGGATGGCCCGTACGGTCGCCGACGCCCCGGTGCACGACTTCGTGGTCGGCGAGGGCGAGGGCGAGGTCCCGCTGAAGAAGCTCCGCACCCGGCTGATGAAGCTGCCGCGGGTGCTGCCCGGCGCGCAGGTCACCGCCGTCAACGACCGGCTGCGCGCGCTCGGCGACCTGATGAGCAACATGCCGGTGCCGAAGGGGCCCATGGGTACCCGCCCGCCCCGCGGCAAGATGCGCTGAGCGTCCCGGCCCGCCTCCCCCACCGACCACGACGCCCCGGAGCCTCAGGCTCCGGGGCGTTCTCTGTATGTGTCCGGCGGTCACGGGCTGTGTGGCCGTCGCCGCCATTTCGTATACGCGGAGGCGTCCGTTTCGTACACGCGGAGGTGTCCGCTTCGTATACGCGGAGGTGTCCGCGCGGCGGGCGGCGCGCGCCCGCCCGGGGCTCAGATGCGGACCTGCACCGCGCGGCTCAGGCGGTCGTGGAGGCCACGGCCGTCGCGGTCCCAGATGACGGCGGGGATGACGATCACCAGCAGGACGGTGCGCACCACCACGCGCGGCAGCGAGAGGCGGCCGCCGCCCTCGGCGACGACCCGCAGGCCCAGCAGCCGCTTGCCGGGCGTGAAGCCGACGGTGCCGACGGTCAGGATGCTCAGGACCGCGAAGACGACCAGCGCCCAGTTGCTCGCCGCCTGCGTGCGACCGCCGCTGAGCAGCCCGTACGCGATGAGCATGCACAGCGCCCAGTCGATGAAGAGGGCGGCGAAGCGGCGGCCCGGACGGGCGATCGACCCGGGGCCCTCCTCGGGCAATCCGAGCTGCGCCCCGCGGTGAGCGAACTCGACGCCCATGTCCTCGGCCGCCGCGCGGGGCCCGGAGATCCACGATCCGATTGCTTGCCTGTTGTCCACCCGTCCACGGTACTGGGGCCACCTACGTTCCCCGCCCGAGGGGCGCCTCCGAGGGGCCGAATGCGGCATGACCAGGCATGATCGGTAGTAAGGCAGGACGCATCCCGGTTAACCCCGACGAAACAAATGGGTCACGCTCGGGAAATCACGGCTGCCTATGGTCGGGCAAACGCGCCACTCCAAAGGGTCGCGCTCCGTGCATCAGCCCCGCGTCCGCCGACCGGCGACCGGGCGAGGAGGAGTAGGGATGTTCCAGAACGCCGACGACGCGAAGAAATACCTCGCCGACGAGGACGTCAAGTTCATCGACGTGCGGTTCTGCGACCTGCCCGGTGTGATGCAGCACGTCACGATCCCGGCGAAGGCGTTCGACCCGGACGAGGAACTGGCGTTCGACGGCTCCTCGATCCGCGGCTTCCAGGCGATCCACGAGTCCGACATGTCGCTCCGCGCCGACCTGTCGACGGCCCGGCTGGACCCGTTCCGCCGCGACAAGACCCTCAACATCAACTTCTTCATCCACGACCCGATCACCGGCGAGCAGTACAGCCGCGACCCTCGGAACATCGCCAAGAAGGCCGAGGCGTACCTCGCCTCCACCGGCATCGCCGACACCGCCTACTTCGGCCCCGAGGCGGAGTTCTACGTCTTCGACTCGGTGCGCTTCGACACCTCCGCGAACCAGTCCTTCTACCACATCGACGCCGAGTCCGGCGCGTGGAACACCGGTTCCGAGGAGAACAACCGCGGCTACAAGGTCCGCTACAAGGGCGGCTACTTCCCCGTCCCGCCGGTCGACCACCACGCCGATCTGCGCGCCGAGATGTCGCTGGAGCTGGAGGCCGCCGGGCTGGAGATCGAGCGCCAGCACCACGAGGTCGGCACCGGCGGCCAGGCGGAGATCAACTACAAGTTCAACACGCTGCTCGCCGCCGCCGACGACCTGATGCTCTTCAAGTACATCGTGAAGAACGTCGCCTGGCGCAACGGCAAGACCGCGACCTTCATGCCCAAGCCGATCTTCGGTGACAACGGCTCCGGTATGCACGTCCACCAGTCCCTGTGGCAGGGCGGCAACCCGCTCTTCTACGACGAGCAGGGCTACGCGGGCCTCTCCGACACCGCCCGCTACTACATCGGCGGCATCCTCAAGCACGCCCCGTCGCTGCTGGCCTTCACCAACCCGACGGTGAACTCCTACCACCGCCTGGTCCCCGGTTTCGAGGCCCCGGTCAACATGGTGTACTCGCAGCGCAACCGTTCCGCCGCGATGCGCATCCCGATCACGGGCGCCAACCCGAAGGCCAAGCGCGTCGAGTTCCGCGCGCCGGACCCGTCGTCCAACCCGTACCTGGCGTTCTCCGCGCTCCTCCTCGCGGGCCTGGACGGCATCAAGAACAAGATCGAGCCGGCCGAGCCGATCGACAAGGACCTCTACGAGCTGGCCCCCGAGGAGCACGCGAGCGTCCAGCAGGTCCCGACCTCCCTCCCGGCCGTCCTTGAGGCCCTGGAGGCCGACAACGAGTACCTCCAGCAGGGCGGCGTCTTCACCTCCGACCTGATCGAAACCTGGATCGACTACAAGCGCACCCACGAAATCGCCCCGATCCAGCTCCGGCCGCACCCGCACGAGTTCGAGCTTTACTACGACCTGTAAGCGGCCGCCGGGGGCTCCGACGAGCCTCGGTGGGTAACGGTTTCATGGTGGAGGGCCACCCCTGATGGGGGTGGCCCTTCGCCGTTGGGGCGTGTGACCCGAGGATTAAATATGCCATGGCCATATGCGAACTCCCGTTCGCTAGGCGGGAATTGATCAGGTAAGTTGACGTCCCTCGCCGGTGATCAAGGAGGCGCATGACGCTTCCCTTCTCGACACACTTCCCAATCAATTCGCATCGAAAGTCGTTCACTTTTGAAACGCATATTCTTCTGCGTCGCCACCGCAGTGGCGATGCTCAGCATCTCGACGGCCTCCGCGTCCGCCACCCCCACAGCCGTGACCCCCTCCGTCCAGAAGTCGGCAGCCTGCTTCCCGGGCCAGGTGATGTGGTGACGGGCGCGAGCCCGGCAATTTCCGTCCGCTAGGCCCCGTCGGCCCTCGGCTCCCGGCCGTGTGACGTCGGGCCGGGAGCCGAGGGGCGCTGGCGGCCGAGGAGGCGGCGGAGGGATTCGGCCTCGCCTCGGGCGCCCAGGCGGTGCAAGAGCATCAGGGCCCGTTCCGCGTAGGAGCGGGCCGTTTCGTTGTCCCGCAGTTGCAGGTGGGTGCGGGCGATTCCGGCCAGGGCGTCGGCGACTCCGCGCCGGAAGGCGAAATCCTCGGCGAGGCGGCGGGCGCGGTCGTAGGTTTCCAGGGCCGTCGCGCATTCCCCGGCCAGCCGGTGGGCATCGGCCCGGCCCACCATGGCGCGTTGCCGCTCGTAGACGTTGCCGAGGCGCAGTGCCAGATCCTCCGCGGTGCGGAGGTGGCGCATCGCCTCTTCCGTCCGGCCGGCCGCGGCGTGCACCCGGCCCAGTCCGATCAGTGAGTTCATCTCCCCGACGGCGTCGCCGCGTGCGCGGTTGCTGGACAGGGCCCGGCGGAAGAACGCCTGGGCCTGGTCGAGCTGGCCCAGGCCCAGATGGACCCCGCCGAGGTTGATGTCGAGGATCGCGGCCTCCTGCCGTCCGCCGAAGCTCTGGACCAGCTTCAGGGACTGCTCGTAGTGATGCAGAGCCTGTCCCCTTCTGCCCTCGTGCGAGTGGATTTCGCCCATATTGTTGAGGGCCTTGGCCTGGCCGTGCAGGTCCCCCAGACCACGGTGGATGTCCAGCATCGCGACGAAGCAGCGCATCGCCCGCGGGTAGTCGGCCCCGAAGATCAGCGAGGCGCCCTGGACGTTGAGGCTCTCGGCCACCCCGTACCGGTCGCCGGTCCCCCGGTAGAGCTCCCGCGCCCGTTCCAGTGCGCGCAGGCAGTCGCCGTCGCGGCCGGCCGCCAGATGTGCCCGGCCGGTCTGCAGGGAGGCGTCGGCGCGGCCGTGGTCGTCGCGGACGGTCTCGAAGAGCGCGTACGCCTCGGCGGCGCAGCTCAGGGCCTGTGCGTGGTCCGTCTGGGCCAGGACGTCGGCGCGCGCCACCAGGGACCGGGCCAGCGCGGCCGGGTCGTCGGTGCCCCGCAGCAGGGTGACGGCGGCGTCCAGCAGCTCCGCCGCGACCTCCCGGACGCCCCAGAGCTTGAGGGAGTGGACGAGGGCGAGCGGGAACAGGACGGCGAATTCCGGGAATTCGGCGGCCGCGGTGCGCGCCGCGGCCAGGAGGTTGGCGCGTTCCACGGTGAGCCACACGGTGGCGCGGTCCGCGGCGCCGTCGCCGGTCGCGGCGAAGTCCGGCGCGTAGGGGGACTCCCGGTCGAGGGCGAGGGCCCGCCGCCGCCCCGGGTGGGCGGCTCGCTCCGCGCGGTCGGCAGCCGTCAGGTAGTACGACAGGAGCCCGCCCAGCGCCCGGCGGCGCGCGTACCGGGGTACCTCCACGCGGCACAGGCGGCGGCCGAACGCCCGTAACAGGTCGTGGAGTTGGAGGCGGTCGCGTACGGGTTCCTCGACGAGGTGCCGGTCCAGCAGCTCGTCGGCGGCGCGGCGGATCTCCTCCGGCGGCGCGGCGCACAGGGCCGCCGCCGCGTCGACGGTGAGGTCCGGTCCCGGGTGCAGCGCGGCGTACCGGAAGAGCCGCCGGGCCGCCGGGCGGAGTTCGGCGAAGGAGAGCTGGAAGGCCGCCGTGACGCGTTCGCCGACCTCGTCCAGGGGGTCGGCGGCCCGGGCCAGGCGTCCGGCGACGTACTCCAGGTCCCAGGTGTCCCGGTGCCGTAATCGGCCGGCGAGGAGTTGCAGGGTGAGCGGGTGGCCGCCGCAGATCCGCATGATGCGGCGGAGGGCCGCGGCATCCGAGGAGCGGCTCCGGCCGGCGACCCGGGTGAACAGGGCGGACGCCTCGGAGAGCGAGAGTTCGTGGAGCAGCAGGGGGGTGGCGCCGTCCAGTTCGGCGAAGCGGTTGCGGCTGGCCACGATCGCCCGGCAGCTCGCGGCGCCGGGGAGCAGCGGGACGATCTGGTCGGCGTCCCTGGCGTTGTCCAGCACGACCAGCACCCGCCGGTGGGCGGTCCACTCCCGCCAGCGGGCCACCCGTTCGTCGAGGGTGGCCGGGAGCGGATCGGGGACACCGGCGCTGCGCAGGAGGAAGGCGAGCGCCTCGGCGGGTTCGTACGCAGGCTGGTCGCTGTAGGCGCGGAGGTCGACGTAGAACAGGCCGTCCGGGTAACTGGTGCGCAGGCGGTGGGCCGCGTGGATGATGAGGGCGGTCTTGCCCACCCCGGGCATGCCGTGCACGACGGACAGCGGCAGGGCGGTGGCGTGGCCCTCACGCACCGGGGTGGCGAGCAGGGTGCGCAGTTCGCCGGTGCGGCCGGTGAAGTCCTTGGTGTCGCGGGGCAGGGTGCTGCTCACCCCGGGGCGCGGCGCCGCGGCGGGTGTCTGTCCGAGGCGTGCGGTGGGTACCGCCGGCGGCGGGGGCGCGTCCAGCACGGTGTCCTGCGCGAGGATGCGGCGCTGGAGGGTCCGCAGGTCGGCTCCGGGGTCGATGCCGAGCTGGTCGTCGAGTCGGCGCCGGGTGGTGCCGTACAGCTCCAGGGCCTCGCCGTCGCGGCCGGAGCGGTAGAGCGCCAGCATCAGGGCGGCGACGGCCCTCTGGGCCAGCGGGTTCTCCGCCACGAGGTCGCGGAGTTCGCCGATGAGGTCGGTGTGGCGGCCCAGTTCCAGCTCCAGGCGGATGCGTTCCTCCTGGAGGGAGCGGCGGTCCTCGGTGAGCCGGGCGCCCGCCGCCGCGGCCCAGGCTCCGGGGAACTCGGCGAGCGGCTCCCCCCGCCACAGCGCCTGGGCGCGCCACAGCTGGGCGACGGCGGCCTCCCGGTCCCCGTGGGCCACCGCCGCGCGTGCCTCGGCGCGGATCCGTCGCAGGCGGTAGAGGTCGATGTCGTCGGGGTCCGCGACGCGGAGCCGGTAGCGGCGCGGGGAGACGAGATCGATGCGGGCCCGGTCGCCGACCGCCTTGGTCAGCTGGGTGCGCAGCCGCGACAGATAGCTCTGCAGGGTGGCCACGGGAGAGTCCAGGGTGTCGCCCTCGTCCCAGACGCGGTCCAGGAGTGTCTCCACGCCCACCGGCTCGCCCTGCGCGTACAGCAGGGAGGCGAGCACATGGCGCGCCTTGGGTGAGCCGATCGGCCACTGGCGGCCGTCGTGCCACAGTTCGAGCGGCCCCAGCAACAGAAGTTCCACCATCGCCCCCTGATGGTTCGCCTTCCCACCCCCGCCCGGAGGTCACCGGGCACCTGAGCAAGGCTCTTCTCACTGTTGCCCGGCACCGGAGGGACCGGAGGGGGCGGGCAGGGGCGCACCGTCGCGCCAGGGGCGCACGTGCCGTTGGCAGCTTCCGCACGGCGCTGACCGGCGGCTCAGGAACCGTACAAGGATTCTGCAGGCCCGGTGGCAGGTCTCCCCCGCACAGTGGGCACCGCGGCGGAACGGGTCGCACACGCGGGGCCGGCCGACGGGGGCGGATACCGCGACCACATCACAGGGGCCGGTCAACTCGGCCGGGACATGGGGGAGTTCGCATGAGCGTGACGGTATCGGGATTCGAGTGGCGGCATGTGCCGCTGCGGCTGGACGTCGAACGGTGGGCCACCCGCAAGGTCCGGAAGAAGATCCTCGCGGTGGTGCACACGGTCACCGCGGGGCAGCGGCTGCTGGACGCGGTGCGGCTGCTCGACGGCGACCCCCGGGTGCAGGTGATCTTCACCGTCGCACCCGACGTCTTCAGCCACGGCGTGGACGCCTTCCTGGAGGGCACCCGGGCGCTGGTGCTGCCCTGGGCGCAGGCGGTGAACATCCCGTTCGACCTGGCGCTGGCGGCCAGCCACGGCAGCCTGCACGAGCTGCACGCGCCGGTGATCGTGCTGCCGCACGGCGTGGGGCACAACAAGGTCGTGTCCTCGCCGGCCGGGCACGCCGCCCCGGCGGCCGGTCCGGCGGAGCGCGGTGTCTACGGGCTCAGCAGGCAACGGCTGGTCCGGGACGGCGCCGTCATCCCGGCGGCGATCGTGCTCTCCCACGCCGAGGAGCTGGCCAGGCTCGGCCGCGAGTGCCCGGAGGCGGTACCGGCGGCCCATGTGGTCGGGGACCCCTGCTACGACCGGATCAGGGCGAGCATGCCCTCGCGGGCGCTGTACCGGAAGGCGCTGCGCACCGGGGCGCACCAGGAGCTGCTGCTCGCCTGCTCCACGTGGGGTCCGCAGTCGCTGCTGGGCGAGGAGTGGGAGTTACTGGAGCGGCTGGCGGCGGATCTTTCGCGCGACGAGTACAGCATCGCGCTGATGCTGCACCCGAACGTCTGGAACGCGCACGGCGAGTGGCAGATCAAGAGCTGGCTGACCCGGCTCGGACGCGCCGGGGTGCAGGTGATCAGCCAGTACTCGGACTGGTGCGGCGCGGTCGTCGCGTCCGACATCATCGTCGGGGACCACGGCTCCGCCGCCCTCTACGGGACGATGACCGGCGCCCGGGTGCTGACCACGGGCTCGGCGAAGGCGGAGCTCGACCCGGGATCCCCCATGGCCGAGCTGCGGTCCTTCGCGCCCCGGTTGCGGGCCGACCGTCCCCTGCGGCGGCAGCTGCGCGCTCCGGCCGCGGCGGCACGGCCGGAGCTGTACGCACGGGTGGCCGCCCGGCTCACGTCGGAGCCCGGACGGTTCGCCCGGCGGATGCGGTCGCTGATCTACCGGACGCTGCGGCTGCGGGCACCGGCCGCGCGGCTGGTGCCGGAGACGGCGTCGCTGCCGGTCACCCTGGACTTCCGCGTACCGGGCGGGGCGGAGACATGACGGCGCGGTGGCTGAGCCTCCACGGACCCGACGGCGGTGTGCTGCTCGCCGCCGTCGGGGAGACGCCGGTGCCCGAGGCCGTGACGGCGGTGCGGGCGGCGGTGCGGCTCCGGCTGCCGGACGGCGGGCGGGTGACCGATCACCATCTGCGCGTCGCGCCTCCGGCGCCGCGCCCGTGGCCGCTGCTCGCCGATGTGCTGGTGGTACGGGACCCCGGACGGGCCGGGGCGGCGCACCTCGCGCCCGGGGCCGCCGTACTGGCCCTCCCCCAAGGGCCCACGGAATGCCGGATGCGGTGCGGTCCGCGGCGGGACGCCTGGGTGGAGCTGGGCTCCGGGCACGCCGCCGTGGCGCCGTGGGAGGTGTGGGCCTCTCTGGCGCACGCCTGGCTGGTGGCCGGCCTGCCGGTGCGGGCGCTGGCGGCGGTGCGGGCGGCGCCGGCCGGTCAGCCGGCGGCGTCGAGCGCGGCCAGCCGGGCGCGTACGGCGTCGGCGCGCTCCGGGCGGTTCACGCCGACGTAGAGGTCCAGCGCCTCCGCGTAGCGGGCCCTGGCCACGGGGGTCTCCCCGCGGTCCCCGGCGATCTCGGCCAGGGCCTCCAGGGCCCGCGCGACCTCGTAGCCCGCGTCGACGCCACGGAGCACGGCCAGCGCCTCGGAGAGCAGGCCCGCCGCCTCCTCCGCCGCCCCGGCGAGCAGCCGGGCCCGGCCGAGGAGGGTGGTCGCGCGGGCCGCGTTGTACGGGTCGCCCGCCTCGCGCAGCACGTCGCGTGCCGCCCTGGCGGCGGCCGCGGCCTCCTCCGGGCGGGCGGCGTCGAGGGCGATGCCCGCGGCGTTGAGGCGGGCCAGGCCACCGGCGCGCGGGTCTCCGTGACGGGGCAGCTCGGTCGCGGCGCGGGCGAACAGGGCCGCGGCCGCCTCCGGTTCGCCGCGCCGCTGGAGGGCGAGGCCGCGGTAGTTGAGCGTCCGGGCGCGCCCCAGGGCGTCGCCGTCCCGGTCCAGGATCCCCGCCGCCGCCTCGAACATCTCCAGGGCCCGGTCGTGCTCGCCGCGTCCGAGCTCGCCCAGGCCACCGGAGGTCAGCATCCTGGCCTGCGCCGCCCGGTCCCCGTACGCCTCGGCCGCCGCCAGCCCTTCGCCGTGCACGGTGCGCCAGTGGTCGTAGTGCTTGCGGCGCGGGAAGAGCGGCCACAGGGCGTCGGCCAACTGCCAGCTGAACCACGGGAAATCGGTGGTTCCGACGCGCCGGATGACCGCGACGAGGTCGGGAAGTTCCCGCTCCAGCCAGTCCAGCGCCGCCTCCGCGTCCCCGTCGCCGAACGGCGCGGAGTCCGCCTGCCGGGAGGCCGGGTCGCGCTCCAGGGTGGGCCGCCGCGGCTCGATGGCGTGCTCCGCGCGGGTGGCGAGGGCGAGGTAGTGCCCGGCGATGCGGCGCAGCGCCCCGTCGCGTTCGGCCGCCGGTTCGTCCTCCTCGGCCCGCGCCAGGGCGTGCAGCCGTACGAGGTCGTGGAAGCGGTAGCGGTCCTCACCCGTTTCGGTGAGCAGATGGGTGTCGTGGAGGACGTCGAGGAGGTCCGCGGCCTCGCCGACCGTCGCCCCGGTGGGGGCCAGCAGGGCCGCCGCGAGGCCGTCGTCGAAGTGTCTGCCCGGGTGGGTGCCGAGCAGCCGGTAGAGCCGGGCGGCCTCGGCGGGCAGGCCGCGGTAGGACAGGTCCAGGGCGGCGCGCACGCTGCGGTCCCCGTCGATGGCCAGGGCGTCGAGGCGTCCGCGTTCCTCGGACAGGGCGCCGACCATCATGGCGATGCTGCGCCGCGGCCGGGCGGCGAGGCGTGCGGCGACGAGGCGGACGGCGAGCGGGAGACCGGCGCAGAGAGCAACCAGGGCGTGGGCGTCGTCGGGGCGTTCGGCCACGCGGCGGTCCCCGAGGGTGTCCGCGAGCAGCTGCACGGCGTCGTCCGGTGCGAGCGGTTCGAGGTGGAGCTGGTGGCCGCCTTCGAGGGTGAGGCCGGTCATGCGTCCGCGGCTGGTGACGAGGGTGACGCTGTCCCCGCCGGGCAGCAGCGGGCGGACGTGTGCCGCGCTCTCGGCGTCGTCGAGCAGCACCGCGACCGGGCGGCGGGAGGTCAGGGAGCGGTACAGCGCCGCGCGTTCGGCGAGGGTGTGCGGCACCTGCTGCGGCGGGGTGCCGAGTCCGCGCAGGAAGCGGCTGAGCGTCTCCGCCGGGTCGACCGGGCCGCTCGGCGACCGCGCGCCCAGATCGGCGAAGAGCTGTCCGCCGGGAAGGGACGGTCGCAGGGCGTGCAGCCAGCCCAGGGCGAGGGCGGTCTTGCCGACTCCGCCCAGGCCGCTGATCGCCGCCAGGAAGGGATGCCCGCGGTGGAGGCAGCGATCGCGGCGGCGCTTGAGGAACAGCAGCTCGTCCGAACGGTCGGTGAGCGGCACGGCGGGTGGTAACTGCCACGGTATCGGCGGGAGGACCGGCTGCTGACTCCCGATGTACACATCGCCGTGGATGATCCCTGCCTGCACGCTGGGGCCCAGGACCTGCCCGCTGACGTCGTTGTGAACGCTTCGCTCGTCCACCGGCATGCGCCCCCTTCGACCGGTCTCCGGCTGCACCCGGACGACTCCTGCATGAGTATGTCCGAGTACACGGCGGGCACACGGCGGCGGCACATGCGCCCGTCGCCCCGGGCGGGTGGTCGTTCCCCGGCCGGGCGCCGCTCCGGCCGGGCCGTACGGCCCCGTACGCGGCACACTGACCCCATGCCCGAATTGCCAGAAGTCGAGTCGCTTGTTCGGTACCTGCGGGGGCGGGTCGAGGGGAGGACCGTGGACCGGGTGTTTCCGGTGGCGGTCAGTGTGCTCAAGACGTATGAGCCCGCGGTGACGGAGCTGGAGGGGCGGGTGTGCGGGGGCGTCGTGCGGTGGGGGAAGTTTCTGGATGTGGGGGTCGGGGGGCTGCGGCTGGTGATGCATTTGGGGCGCGCCGGGTGGGTGCGGTGGCGGGAGGAGGTGCCGGCGGTGCCGCCGCGGCCGGGGAAGGGGCCCCTGGCGTTGCGGGTGCGGCTGGTGGAGGGCGGCGGGTTCGACGTGACGGAGGCGGGGACCCGTAAGCAGGTGGCGGTGTATGTGGTGCGGGATCCGCGGGAGGTGCCCGGGGTGGCGCGGCTGGGGCCGGATCCGCTCGGGGACGCCTTCACCCGGGAGGCGTTCGGGCGGATGCTGGCCGGGGAGCGGCGGCAGGTCAAGGGCGTACTGCGGGATCAGGGTGTGCTGGCCGGGATCGGGAACGCGTACTCGGACGAGATTCTGCACGTCGCCCGGATGTCGCCGTTCAAGGCGGCGGCGGCGCTGTCGGAGGAGGAGACCGATCTGCTGTACGCGGCGATCGGGACGACGCTGACGGACGCGGTGGCGCGGTCGGGCGGACTGGAGCCGGGGAAGCTGAAGGCGGAGAAGAAGAGCGGGATGCGGGTGCACGGGCGGACCGGTCAGGCGTGTCCGGTGTGCGGGGACACGGTGCGGGAGGTGGTCTACCGGGACCGGTCGATGCAGTACTGCCCTACGTGCCAGACGGGCGGGAAGGTGCTGGCGGACCGGCGGATGTCGCGGTTGCTGAAGTAAGGAGGGCGGGCGGGCGCCGCACGGTGAGATGCGGCACCCGCCGAGAGAGCGACCGGCCTGATCAGGCCCCCGGGTTACCCCTCCCCCATCAGCTCCCGCAGCTCCGCCACCGCCCCCCGGAGCTCCTCCGCGAACGCGTGCATGGAGGCCGCGACCGTCTCCGGGGTGCTGAGGTAGAGGTGGAAGCGGTCGGGGAGGAGGACGTAGGCGACGCCGATGCAGCGGCTGCTGGTGGAGCCGAAGCCGAAGTACTGGATGTGGACGGAGGGGGCGGAGCTGGTGCTGAGGTAGTCGTCGCGCATGGTCAGCCAGCCCGGGGAGCGGTAGAGGGCGGGCTGGTCGGGGAGGCCGAGTTCCGGGCCGCGGCGGCGCTGGATCAGCTCCAGTTCCCACAGGTGCTGTTCGGGGGCGTGGCCCGCCTGGCAGTCCCTGGCACGGGTGACGTGGGCCTCGGCGGCGGCGCGGAAGGCGGTGCGGCGGGTGGTGCGGTCGGTGGCCGGGTCCTCCATGGCGGCCACGAAGTGCTGGATCTCCTCGGTGACCACCCGCATCGCCTCGGTGCGGCCGCGCCGCCACTGCCGGGTGGCGATCGATTCGTAGGTGGCGCCCAGGTGGCCCTTGGCGCGGTGGTGGGCGAGTTGGTACGCGAGCTGGACGAAGGCGTCCGGTGAGACGCCGAGGGCCTTGGCGGTGTCGGCGCCGAAGTCGTCTAAGGCGACGGTGCGGGTGGCGGTGGCGCGGCCGTACGCGGTGAAGGCGTCGGCGGCGGCGCGGATACGGGCGCGGGTGGCGTCGTCGGTGGTGAAGGTGAGCGGGGACGGCGCGGGCGGGCCCTGGGTGCGGGCGCCGGCGAGGCGGGCGTGGTCCTCGGGGGTGGTGGCGAGCAGGCCGTCGACGAAGGCGAGGACGGTGGTGCCGTCGAGTTCGCAGTGCTCGATGTTGATACCGGCCCGGCCGTCGGCGAAGACGATGAGGGAGACGGCCTTGTCGAACCAGCGGTTGCCGCGGTCGCCGTGGAGCAGCTCGTCGCACGCCTCCTGGGTGCCGTCGGGCGTGATGTCCTCCAGGCAGACGCAGAAGAGGGCGGTTTCGACGGTGTCGAGGGCGGCGGCATTGCCGGGGTCGGCGAGGAGGGCGGCGCGGGCGTCGGCCCATTCGGCGCGGGCCAGGGTGGTGAGGTGGCCGACGGAGGTGCCGGGTGCGGCGGGGGCGGCGCCCGCCTCGCGTACGGCGTCGAGCCCCGCGCGCAGGTCGTCGAGCCCGTAGGGGGTGCCGTCGGGGGCGAGGACGTCGAGGCGGAACATCCGGCCGTGGAAGAAGACCACGATGTGGCGGGCGCGGGACGGGCCGGGCCACTCGGCGGAGTACGGGGCGCGGACGGTGTCCTGGACGGTGCCGGGGATACGGGTGGTGGAGAAGAGGTAGCGGTGCTGGTCCATCGACTGCGGGCGGCCGCGCTGGACGACGGGCGGGAGGCGTTCCTCGTCGAGGAGGCGCTTGTGGTGGAGGGCGCCGGCGATGAGACCGGCGGCGCGGTCGAGTTGGGGGTCGGCGGCGGGCCCGGTGGGCTCCTCGTCGCGGAAGAGGAAGAAGAAGTTGGCGTTGAGGGCGATGCGGTCGCGGCGGCCCAGGTAGCGGTAGGGCCAGAAGGTGTCGAGCCAGCTGTGGGTGGTGGGGAGCGCGTCGTAGGCGGCGAGGGCGGCGTGCAGGGTGGGGCCGGGGCCGTCGGGGGCGCGGAAGGCCGCCACCTCGGCCTCGGTCGCGGCGCGTTCGGCATCGGTCAGCAGCGGGTGGCACCACTCCAGGAAGAGGGCGCAGCTCTCCTCAAGGGTGGGCAGCGGCACCTTCGGGAGCTGGTCGTCGTGGGCGAAGGTGGTGCCGGGTGCGGTGTCCTCGGGTGTGGGCATGGTGGCTCTCGTTTCGACAGGTGCGTACGGGGCAACGGGCTCAACGAGCCGGAATCGTACGGGAGTTGGGTCAGTCCAGGAGCGTGTCGCCGCGGACGGTGCGGCGAGCGGCGGCCAGATGGGCGGGGAGGACCCGGCCGAAGAGCTGGCGGGTGCGGGCGACGCTGCCGATGACGCCGGGCCGCTCGCTGTAGGCGAAGATCGCGGAGTGGCGGGCCCGGCTGCCGCGTACCGGGCTGACCCGGTGCAGGGAGTAGCGACCGCGGAAGAGCTGAAGGTCGCCGGGGCGCAGCGGGAGGCGGTGGACCAGGTGGTCGCCGTGGCCGTCGAGGACGGTGCGGACGTCGTCGAACCGTTCGTCGTCGGCGGACCTGATGCCGGGGCAGTACTCGAAGTCACCGCCGTCCGTGGCCTCCTGGGTGAGCATGCTGACGGTGAACTCGTTGGTGTCGAAGTGCCAGGGGTGGCCCATGCCCGGTTCGACGACGTTGAGGACGAGTCCGGCGAGCGGGTCGGCGAGCGGGTGCAGCCGGGACAAGCCGAAGCAGGCGGCGAGGAAGCCCTGGACGTCCGGGTCGGTGTGGAGGCGGCTGATGAGCGCGTCGGCGGGGATGCGGTCGCGGGGGACGAAGGCGTTGCCGCGCCGGAAGGTGCGGCGGCCGGGGTGGCCGTCGGGCAGCGGGGCGTCGGTGGCGATGTTGTAGACGTTGACGGTCTCGGCGGCGAAGTGGGCACGGGGCGCGAGGTCCGCGCACTCCTCGCGGAGGGTGTCGCGCTGCGGCGGGCGGAGGAAATCCGCGAGGACGGTGCAGCCGTGGCTGCGCAGGTCGCGGCGGGCCCGGTCGATGACGGCCCGCGCGGCGGGGGCGCCGGGGTCGGCGAGGGGGTAGCGGTCGGTGTCGACCACGTGGTCGAGCGTGAGCGTGATGGGCGGTGTGCTCATACGGTCCCTTCCGTGTGCGGGCGGGCGGGCATCACGGCGCGCGTCGTCGTTCCCGTACGGGGCGCGCCGCTGGCCGCCCCTCGGAGTGCGGCAACTCTACTGACAGGTAACCGAGTTGGGGCCGCGCGCACGGGAAGTGCACTGTGAGACGGCCCACGGCGCCCCCACCCCCGGGCGGCCGGGGGCGGGGGCGCGCGGGCGGGCCACGGGCGCCGGGGGCGCGTGGGGCAGGGCGCGGGGCGGGCGGCGCCAGGTCCGAGAGCGAACGTCTGCGGCGCGCGAACAGGACGCGGCCACCGGGGGCGGGCGGCGCCGGAGGCGGGCGCCATGCGGGCACCGCCGGGGCCGGACACGGGAGGGGGCATCGGGCCGTCGCCTGGGTCACTCTTTTATGCAACTTGTTGCATAAACTCGCTCCGGTGCCCTAGAACGTCCCTGACGACCGCCGCTGCGCCAGGAGGCCCAATGAGCCCGAGCCCGTATCCGTATCTGCTGAGCCCGCTCGCGCTGGGCTCCGTGACGCTGCCCAACCGCGTCCTGATGGGGTCGATGCACCTCGGCCTGGAGGAGGCGCCCGGCGGGTTCGCGCGGATGGCCGCGTTCTACGCCGAGCGGGCGCGCGGCGGGGTCGGGCTGATCGTCACCGGCGGGTTCGCGCCCAACGACGCCGGGCGGCCGTACGAGGGCGGGGCGACCCTGACCACCGAGGAACAGGCCGCCGAGCACCGGCAGATCACCGAGGCGGTGCACCGCGAGGGCGGCCGGATCGCGCTGCAACTGCTGCACTTCGGCCGGTACGCGCACCACCCGGACCTGGTGGCGCCGAGCGCGCTCCAGGCGCCGATCAGCCCGTTCACCCCGCACGCGCTGGCCGACGACGAGGTGGAGCGGACCGTCGAGGATTTCGTGCGCGCCGCGGAGCTGGCGCGGTCCGCCGGGTACGACGGCGTCGAGATCATGGGGTCCGAGGGCTATCTGATCAACGAGTTCCTGGTGACCGCCACCAACCGGCGTACGGACCGGTGGGGCGGCTCGTACGAGAACCGGATGCGGTTCCCGGTGGAGATCGTCCGCCGGGTGCGGGAGCGGGTCGGGCCGGACTTCCTGATCATCTACCGGCTGTCGATGCTCGACCTGGTGCCGGGCGGCTCCACGCTGCCGGAGGTGATCGCGCTGGCCGAGGCGGTCGAGGCGGCCGGGGCCACGCTGCTCAACACCGGGATCGGCTGGCACGAGGCGCGCATCCCGACCATCGCGACCTCCGTGCCGCGCGGCGCGTACGCCTGGGTGACCCAGCGGGTACGCGGCGCGGTGTCGCTGCCGCTGGTCGCCGTCAACCGCATCAACACCCCCGACGTCGCCGAGGAGTTGCTGTCCGGCGGGGCGGCCGACATGGTCGCGATGGCGCGGCCGTTCCTCGCCGACCCGGAGTTCGTGGCGAAGGCCGGGCGGGGCGAGCCGGAGGCCATCAACACCTGCATCGGCTGCAACCAGGCGTGCCTCGACCACACCTTCAGCGGGAAGATCACCTCCTGTCTGGTCAACCCGCGGGCCTGCCATGAGACGGAGCTGGTGCTGTCGCCCACGCGGCGGCGCAAGCGCATCGCCGTGGTGGGCGCCGGGCCCGCCGGGCTGGCCTGCGCGGTGTCGGCGGCGGAACGCGGCCACGCCGTCACGCTGTTCGACGCCGCCGCGACGATCGGCGGACAGCTCGACATCGCCCGCCGCATCCCCGGCAAGGAGGAGTTCGACGAGACGCTGCGGTACTTCCGCCATGCGCTGGAGCGGTGGAAGGTCGACGTCCGCCTCGGTACGCCCGTCACCGCCGAGACGCTGGACGGCGCCGGATACGACGAGATCGTGCTGGCCACCGGCGTCACCCCGCGCACCCCGCCGATCCCCGGCACCGACCATCCGAGCGTGCTCGGCTACCTCGATGTGCTGCGGGACGGGGCGCCGGTCGGCGAGCGCGTCGCGGTCATCGGCGCCGGGGGCATCGGCTTCGACGTGACGGCGTTCCTGACGGACGGCGGAGAACCGGCGAGCCGTGACCCGGAGGTCTTCTTCCGGCAGTGGGGCGTCGACACCGGCTACGGCGCCCCGGGCGGGCTGACCGCACCGCAGCGGAGCGCGCCGCGGCGCCGGGTCCATCTGCTCCAGCGCAGCACCACCAAGGTCGGCGCGGGCCTCGGGAAGACCACCGGCTGGATCCACCGCACCGAACTGCGCCACCGCGGCGTGACGATGGTCGCGGGCGCCACGTACCACCGCATCGACGACGAGGGGCTGCACCTGACGGTCGACGGGCAGCGGCAGGTACTGCCGGTGGACACGGTCGTCCTGTGCACCGGCCAGGAACCGCGGCGCGACCTGTACGACGCGCTGGTACGGGCCGGGCACTCCGTCCATCTGATCGGCGGCGCGGAGGTGGCGGCCGAACTCGACGCGAAGCGCGCGATCGACGGGGGGACGCGGGTGGCTGCGGGGTTGTGAGGGGGGCAGCTGCTTGGTTCGGTGCGGGGCCGCTCGCCCCAGGGCCGGGCGGGTGCGGGCTCCGGCCCTGGCCCGGCCCTGGCCTGGCCCTGGCCTGCCCTGGCCTGCCCTGGCCTGCCCTGGCCTGCCCTGGCCCGGCCCGTCCGCTCCGGGCCCGGCCTAGGATTGCGTCCATGTCCCTGCCGTACGCGATCCTCACCGCCCTGCTGGAGAAGCCGTCGTCGGGGCTGGAGCTGACGCGGCGGTTCGACAGGTCGATCGGCTATTTCTGGTCGGCGACGCACCAGCAGATCTACCGCGAACTGGGCAAGCTGGAGGCGGCCGGACTGATCCGCGCACTCCCGGCCGCGCAGCCGACCCGCGGGCAGAAGAAGGAGTTCGAGGTCCTGCCGTCCGGCCGCGCCGCGCTGACCACGTGGGCATCCGGGCAGCAGGACCCCAAGCCGCCCCGGGACGCCCTGCTGCTCCGGATACGGGCCGCGGCCGTGGTGGGACGCGACGGGCTCGACGAGGAGCTGCGCCGCCATCTCGCCCTGCACCAGCGGCAGTTGGCGGAGTACACCGCGATCGAGGAACGCGACTTCGCGGAGGCCGACTCCCCCGGCGACCGGCTGCGACGACTGGTCCTGCGGGCCGGCATCGACCTGGAGACGTTCTGGATCACCTGGCTGACGTCGGCGCTGACGGAGACGGCGGAGATGGCGGACGACGAGAGTGCGGGGAGCCCGGAGGGCGCGGCGGAGGCGGGCGGACCGGAGGGCGCGCTCTAGGGGGATGAGTCCGGAGTCAGCGCCTCAGCGGCAGTCGTTGAGGCAGGCGCACCGGCGGCGGCGCCTCCGGGAGATACCGGGCCCCGGGGGGGGGGGGGCCCGCCCCCCCCCCCCCCGCGGGGGCCCCCCCCCCCGAGACAGCGGGGGGCGCGGCGGTGGGGGGAGGGGGCGGGCGCGCCC
>NZ_JBHYGX010000004.1:237912-262207 GCF_042739975.1 Streptomyces sp. NPDC059080 | reverse complement strand
CGCTCCGCGGGGCTTTCTGTGGGGTCGGGCGCCGGGGGGGGGCCGCGGCGGGTATGGCGGGGCCCGGGGGGGGCCCCCCCACGACGCCCGCGAGGGCCCGTTCCCCTGTCCCGTACGTGCCCCGTGTCAGCAGTTGTCGTAGAGCAGGGCGCGCACCAGGCGGCAGGTGGTGTCGGACGGGTGGTGGACGCCGATGGACTGGGCCATCGCGCGTATGCGGCTGTTGGGGGCCTGGTCGGGGCGGTAGACGCCGGTGTCGAGCAGGGCTATCGCCAGGCGCATGGCCTTGAGGCGGCGGTTGTGGGATTCATACCGCTCGCGGGGCCAGCCGGCGGGCAGCGGCTTCTTGGGCAGCGGGTGGGCCGGGAGAGGTTTCATCGTCAGAGTGGCAGGGGTCATCGGGCAACCTCCGAGTGCTGGGTGAACCCTCGCTTACTGGTTCCCATTCTACGGCCGACCACTGACAAAAGCCCCTGACCAGCGGCGATATGACGGTGCTTGACCGGGTCCGGTCAGGGTGCGGCGGCGGCCGTCGCGGCCGGGCCTTCCACCGCCCGCAGCCGGACCTTGTCGGGCTTGCCGACGGGCGTCAGCGGCAGCGCGTCGCAGATCCGGAACGCCACCGGCGCGTACATGGCGCCTTTGTCGTGAACCACCAACGCGCGCAGCTGCTCCGGGTCGACGGTGCGGCCCGGCGCCGCGACCACCGCGGCGTGCACCTCCTCACCGTCGTCGGTGGACACCCCGTAGACGGCGCACTGCGCGACGTCCGGATGGGTGTGCAGCAGATCCTCGATCTCCAACGGGTGGACGTGGCCGCCGACGACGATGATCACGTCCTTGGCGCGGTCGAGGAGGTACAGCCGCCCCTCCTCGTCCAGGAGGCCGATGTCGCCGGTGCGCAGCCAGCCGTCGCCGACCAGGACCTCGGCGGAGCGCTCCGGCTGCTTCCAGTAGCCGGTCATCACGCCCGCCGACCGTACGTGGATCTCGCCCGCCTCCCCCGGCCCCAGGGTGCGGCCGTCCCCGTCGCGTACGGCGATCTCGACGCCCGGCAGGGCCCGGCCGACGGTGAGCCGGCCGCCGGGCCCGACGACGTCGAGGTCGGCCGGGACCGCCTCGGCGATCGACAGCGCCTCGGACTGGCCGTACTCCCCGTACAGCACGGGTCCCAGCGCCTCGGCGGCCCGCCGCATCCGGGACGGGGACGCGGGGCTGCCGCCGTAGGTGACACGGGTGAGGGAGGAGAGGTCGGTGGTGGGCAGGTCGGGGTGGTCGAGGAGGCGGTAGAGGAGCGGCGGGAGCGTCCACAGGTGGGTGATGCGGTGGCGGGCGACGGCGGCGAGCACCTCGCCCGCCTCGAAGCCGCGCCGCAGGACAGCGGTGCCGCCGGCCGCCAGCGCCGCATCGGTGAAGATGCCCGCGAGATGGGCGAGGGAGGTGGCGGCCAGGAAGCGGGGCGGGTCTCCGGCGGCGGCCATCGGGCGGGTCAGCATGCGCGCGTAGGGCGCGTGCGTCATCCGGACTCCCTTGGGGACGCCGGTCGTTCCCCCGGTGTGCCGGATGCACCAGTCGTCCCCGGGGAGCGCCGCCCCCGGCACCTCCGGAGTCTCCGGGAGCGCGGCGCAGGCGGCCAGGAGGTCGTCGCCCAGGGGCTGCTCGTACGCGTCCGGGCCGAGCGTGAGGGCGGCGGGCCGGGGGCCGCGCAGGTGGCCGAGGAGGGCGCGGGCGGTGGCGGCCAGTTCCGGTTCGACGAGCAGCAGTGCGGCGTCCACGCCGTCGACGAGGGTGGCGAGGGTCGCGGGGGCGAGCCCGTCGTAGAGCAACACCACGCGCGCGCCAAGGTGGTTGGCGGCGTAGCGGGCGGCGAGCACGGCGGGGTCGTTGCCGCTGAGCAGGGCGACGGTGGTGCCGCGGCCGACGCCGCGGCCGGCCAGCACGGCGGCCATCCGGTGCGCGGTGGCGGCCAGTCCGCCCGCGGTGATCTCCGTACCGTCGGCGGCGATCAGGGCCGTACGGGCGGGATCGCGGCGCAGGGCGGCGAGCAGGACGTCCGTATAGGGGGCATCGGGGGCGTTCACGGGTGGGCTCCTTCACGCGGTGGAGGTGCGGCGGACGGGCGGCCGCCGCCGGAACGGACGGGTCCGCCGGTCCGGTACGCCGACGCTAGGGCCAAAGACCGCCCGCACCTGCGGGAATGCGCCATCCCAGGCGGCGCCCCGTCAGTCGAGTGCCTGCTCCGCCGCCGCCAGGATCTCGGTGACGCGGCGGCCGAAGCGGAGATCGCAGGGGTGCGGGCGGCCGGTGCGGACGGCGAGGAGGAGTGCGTCGACGGCGCGGTGGTAGGCGGGCAGCGGGCCGTCCTGACGGCGCGGCAGGACGCTGACCCCGGCGGCGCCGCGCAGGGTGACGGCAACACCCGCCGCGGCGGCGGGCGCGGTCAGGCTCAGCGTGGCGGAGCTGGCCGCGCCGCCCCGGTGGCGCAGCGTCAGCAGCACCGTGTCGGCCGGTCCGCGCCGGGCGGCGACGTCCACCGCGTCGCCGAGGACCGGCAGCAGGACGGAGAGCACGTGCGGGCCGACGTCCCACAGGGCGCCCTTCTCGCGGCGCCAGACGGAGGCGGCGTACGGGCTGTCGCTGCCCTCGGCGAAGACCGAGCCGAGCCAGTCGGCGTGCGCGGTGAACCAGCCGCCCTCCTCCGCCCGCCCGGCGATCCACTCCGCCTCGTGGGTGCCGAAGCGTGCCGTGAAGAAGACGACGGAGGCGACGCCCGCGCCGGAGGCGGCCTCGTCCAGCACCCGGGCCTCGCCCGGGTCGAGGGCGACGGGTTTGTCGAGGAGGAGGTGGCACCCGGCCTCGGCGGCGCGGGTCGCCAGGGGCGCCTGGACGGCCGGGGGCAGCGCCAGGGCGACGGCGTCGCAGGCGGCGAACAGCTCGTCCGGGGAGGTGTGGGCGCGGGCGCCGTGGGCGTGGGCCAGCTCCTCGGCCGCCTCCGGGCGGCGCCCCCAGACGCCGGTCAGCTCCACTCCGGGGTGGGCGGCCAGGGCGGGTGCGTGGACGCGCTGCGCCCAGAAGCCGGTGCCGAGAAGTCCGATGCGCGGGGTCGTCATGGGCCCAGTCTGCCCCGCCGGGGCCCGCTCCCCTGGGTGCCGAAACCCCGTACGGGCGCCGGAATCACCCGGGGTCGCGCGCATCCGGGCGGCGACCGGCGGACCGGGCCCGGCCCCGGGCGCCACCGCGCCGGTCCGGGCGGACGGAGCGCCTCGTCCGCCCGGGGGCTCGCGTACGCCCCCGCGCTCCCCCGCGGTCGCCCCGTACGCCCCGCCCGCACCCGTACGGCGCCGTGCGGGCGGGGCCGAACTGGCGCCGTGGTGGGTACGGGTGGGGCGTACGACGGGGCACGGTGCCCAGGATCCGGGCGCCCGTCTCACACCGCGGTCCGTGTGAAGGACATATCAACAGCCGTCTGGTTGAATGTGCGTCATGGCCAGCCTCAATGACAGCGCGACAGGTCGCAGCGACCTTGAGCCCTTCTGGCCGTCCCGCCAGGCGCACGCCTTCGATCGTCTGTGTTGCCACGCGCACTGAGCGCGGGCCCGCACTCCTCAGTCCGACGCCGTTGACCGGTGTCGTCGGCCCTGCCCGCGCGCACGACGTCCCCTGACGCTTCTCTGCGCGAAAGAGCTGAATCCCATGACGAACATCCGCCCTCTGCCTGCCCCGTCCGCGACGGCCCCCGTTTCCTCCGCCCCTTCCCCGCATATCGGCCGTCAGCGGCTGCGTGCCGTGGCACCCGATGAGGTGCCGCCGGTCGCCGAGCTGCTGACCGCGGGCGCGACGTGGCTGCCCGCCCCGCAGGGCAGCCTGCCGGTGCTGCCGGGCCGCCCGCCGATGGTCGGCTATCTGGTGCTCGTACCGGCCGAGCAGGCCGCGGCGGCGGGCCGCCGTCCGGACGCCGCGCCGGCCGCCTCCGGGCCGCCCGGCGCGCCCGCCGCGGAGGCCGCGTCCGGTCCGGGCGCGGTGACCGGCGACGAGGTCGTACGGATCGACCCTGAGCAGCGCACGGCGCGGGTGCTGGGCCATCCGCTGGATCTGACGTATCTCGAATTCGAGCTGCTGGCGCACCTGGTCGCGCATCCGCACCGGGTGCACACCCGCGATCAGCTGGTGACGACGGTGTGGGGCTACGGGCACGTCGGTGACGGCCGGACCGTCGACGTCCACATCGCCCGGCTGCGGCGGAAGCTCGGCTCCGACCACCGGGCGTCGATCGTCACGGTGCGGCGCGTCGGGTACAAGTACGTGCCCAGCGCCTGATCCGCACGGCTCCGGCCGGGCGCGGCACCACGGTGCGCGCCCGGCCGTTCGCCTGTCGGGACGGTCACCTGCCGTGGCACGCCGGTGTGTTGTGCGGTGCGGCGAGCACGGCGCCTTGGGCCGGGGCCGCCAGCTCGGTGTGCAGGGTGGCGGTGTGCCCCGCCGTCCCGACTGTCCCCGTGTGGCCCGCCCGGGCGCGTGAAGTGGGGGGGGCGAACGGGTGAGGGGCCGCCGAACAGTCACCGGAGGAGGCGCGGTGCGGGCGTGGCCGGGACGGGCGGGTCCCGAAGAACCCTTCCCTCTCGCCTCCTTGGAGCGGCACCCCGTGGCCGTTAGCGTGCCGGTGCGGGTGTGCCGCCCGCGCCGCGCTTCCGCACGTCCCCGTTGTGTCGCCGTACGACCACCGAGCAGTGGAGGCAGCCATGACCCGTCCGGCCCGTCGCACTCTGTTGGGCTCCGCCGCCGCGCTCGGCGTCCGGGCCGCGCTCGGCGGGGGCGCCGCCGTCCCCGCCCCCGCCCCCGCCCCGGCCGCGGCGGACGGCGGCGTCCCGTTCGGCACCGGACCGGCGCACGACGCGCTGCGCCGTCTGCTGCCGCACCACGCGGAGCAGTTCCGGCTCGTCCAGCTGGCCCCCGGCGACCGGACCGGGGACCGTTTCCGGGTCGGCGGGCGGGCCGGGCGGATCGAGGTCGCGGGGACCTCCCCGGCGACGCTGCTGACCGGGGTGCACCACTATCTGCGCCACACCTGCGGGGCCCAGCTGTCCTGGGGCGGCGACCAGCTGGCGCTGCCGGACCGGCTGCCCGCCCCGGGCGCGTCCGCCGAGCGGTCCTGCGCGCTGCCGCACCGCTTCGCGCTCAACGACACCCACGACGGCTACACCGCCCCGTACGCCGACTGGCCGCGCTGGGAACGGCTGATCGATCTGCTGGCGCTGCACGGGGTGAACGAGGTGCTGGTCACGCCCGGTTCGGAGGCGGTCTACCACCGGCTGCTGACCGGGTTCGGGTACACCGATGCCGAGGCCCGCGCCTGGATTCCGGAGCCCACCCACCAACCGTGGTGGCTGCTGCAGAACATGAGCGACTACGGCGGGCCGATCGACCCGGCGCTCCTGGCGCGGCGGGCGCGGCTGGGGCGGCGGATCGCCGACCGGCTGCGCGCCCTGGGGATGCGGCCGGTGCTGCCGGGCTACTTCGGCACCGTGCCGGTGGACTTCGCGGAGCGGAACCCGGGGGCCGTCACCGTGCCGCAGGGCGTCTGGGCGGGGCTGCGGCGCCCGGACTGGCTGGACCCGCGGACCGGCGTGTTCGCCGGCGTCGCCGCCGCGTTCTACCGTCACCAGCGGGAACTGCTGGGACCGGCCGGGAACTTCAAGATGGATCTGCTGCACGAGGGCGGCGACCCGGGCGACGTACCGGTGGCGGACGCGGCGCGGGCGGTGGAGCGGGCGCTGCGCACCGCGCACCCCGGGGCGACGTGGGTGATCCTCGGCTGGCAGGAGAATCCGCGGCCCGAGCTGCTGGACGGCGTCGACCGGGACCGGATGCTGATCGTGGACGGCCTGAGCGATCTGGACACCGTCACCGACCGGGAGCGGGACTGGGGCGGGGTGCCGTACGCGTTCGGGACGATCCCGAACTTCGGCGGGCGCACCACGATCGGCGCGAAGACGCACCGGTGGACGGAGCGGTTCACGGCCTGGCGGGACAAGCCGGGCAGCGCGCTGGCCGGGACGGCGTACATGCCGGAGGCGGCGGAGCGCGATCCGGCGGCGTTCGCGCTCTTCGCGGAGCTGGCGTGGAGCGAGCGGCCGGTGGACCGCGCGGCGTGGTTCGACGGTTACGCGGATGCCCGGTACGGGGGCCGGGACGCCGCCGCGCGGGCCGCGTTCGCCGCGCTGCGCACCAGCGCGTACGAGATCTCCAGCGCGGACGGGCGGCCGCACGACGCGGTGTTCGCGGCCCGGCCGAGCCTGGCCGCGCGGTCGGGCACGGCGCACGCCACGCACACCCCGGCGTGCGATCCGGCGGCGGTCGACACCGCGTTCGCCGCGCTGTTGGGCGTACGGCCCGCGCTGCGCGGCGCCGACACCTACCGCCACGATCTGACCGATCTGGCCCGGCAGGCGCTCGCCAACCGTTCCTGGCAGCTGATCGGGCAGCTCCAGGAGGCGTACGAGCGGGGCGACGGGGCAGCGTTCCGGGCGCTGTCGGACCTGTGGCTGCGGCTGATGCGGCTGAGCGAGGAGGTCACCGGGGCGCACCGGCGTTTTCTGCTGGGGCCGTGGCTGGCGCAGGCGCGGGCCGCGGCCGCCGGGGACGCGGCCCTGGAGGCGCGGCTGGAGCGGTCGGCCCGGGCGCTGATCACCACGTGGGCGGACCGGCCGACGGCGGACGGCGGGAAGCTGGCGCGCTACGCCAACCGCGACTGGCACGGGCTGATCGGCGAGGTGTACCTGCCGCAGTGGCAGGCGTATCTGGACGAGTTGGCGGATGCGCTGGCGGCCGGGCGGGAGCCGAAGACGTTCGACTGGTACGCGGGGGAGGAGGAGTGGACGCGGCGGCGGGAGCTCCATCCGGAGCGGCCGGTCGGCGATGCGTACCGCACCGCGCGGCGGGTTCGTGAGGTGCTGGCGGCGGCGCCGTACCAGGGGACGCTGACGGTCACGGCGGAGCCCGCGGCGCTGCCGCCGGGCGGGCGGGCGCGGGTCACGGCGGCGCTGCGCAACGTCAGCGGGCTGCGCGCCACCGGCCGGGTGGACTTCGCGCTGAGCGGCCCGGAGGCGGCGCCGGACGGCCCGCTGTCGCTGCCGTCCGTCGGGCCGGGCGCCACCGGCCGGGCGCGCTGGCAGGTCACGGCGCCCGCGGGCCCGCCGAAGGAGCCGCTGCGGGCGCTGCCGTACACGCTGAGCGCCACGTACGGACCACGCGGCGAGGAGCGGGTACGGGCGGTGCGCGAGGGCACGTTGTGGGTGGCGGGGCCGCTGGAGGCAGGGGTGGCGACGGTCACCACCAATGGGGCGGTTTTCGGTCAGGTGGCGGAGCGGTTCGCCGTCGACGGCGGCGGCAGCGATCTATGGCGGGCCACCGCGGAGTTCGGCGCGGTGTACCGGCCGGGGGCGCTCGCTCCGGGCGGGTCGGCGCAGGCCGAGGTGGTGCGGCAGGACGCGACGGCACCGTGGGCCCGCGCGGGCCTGATCGTCCGCAACCGGCTGGCCGCGGAGCCCGGTTCGCCCGGGGCCCGCGGTTTCCTCAACCTCTCCGTCACCCCGGCCAACGGCGTGGTGCTGTCCTACGACACGACGGGCGACGGCACCCTCGACACCTACGAGCGGCTGGCGGGGGTGACCGCGCCGGTGTCGCTGCGGCTGGTGCGGGGCGCGGACGGGGCGGGCGGCGGTACGTACACCGGTTCCTGTTCGGTGGACGGCGGCGCGACGTGGCGGGAGGTCGGGACGGTGCAGGTGCCGGGGGCGGCCGGGGCGCAGGACACCGGGGTGCACCAGTGTGCGGCCAACTCCGGTTCGGGTACGCGCGGGACGGCCGAGTTCCGCCGCTGGAGCGTCCGGTGACCGGCCGGCCACCGCGTACGCTGAGCCGGAAGGACCACGTGAGCGAGGGGACATCGGCATGAGCGCCGCAGCGGAGCAGGAAGCAGCGGATCGGGAAGCGGCCGGGAAGGCGGCGGCGAAGGAAGCCGAGAAGGCGTGGCTGTACGGCCTCGACATCTCGGACGCCACCTGGCAGCGCGCGCCGGGCGACGCCGAGGAGGCGGTGGAGATCGCGTTCCTGGAGCGCGGCGCGGTCGCGATGCGTAACTCCACCGAGCCGGATGTGGTGCTGCGCTACACCAAGGCGGAGTGGGACGCGTTCGTGCTGGGCGCCCGGGACGGCGAGTTCGACCTGGAGATCTGAAGCACCCCGGGCCCGTGCCCGGTGCCGGGTGGCCGTCCGCGGCCGGGCCCGGCCCCCTTCCGGTCACCCGTACCGGCCTTCGTGGCGGCGGGTGACCGGCCTCGTTTTCGCTCGTTCACCGAGCGTGAAACAGCAGCCGACACCCTCCCGTCAGGACAGCGCCCCCGAGGGCCGCGTCGCCGCCCACGCCCCCGGAAGGGCCCCGGACGGCCTCGACGCGGTGAACGTCGAGGAGGCCGAGGCGGCGCTGGTCGCGCACTATTCGCGGCTGGTGCGGCTGGCGTATCTGGTGCTGCCGCACGGCGGTGACCGGGACCGCCGGGTGCGCGCCGCGCACGCCGTCACGCAGCGTGCCCTGCCGCGCCGCCGCACCGGTACGCCGCCCCTGCCGCTGCCCGGCCCGCGCGGCCACCTGGAGGCGGACGGTCCCGGGTACGCGGGGCTGCGGGTCCAGGTGTTGCGGCAGGCGCTGGCGGTGGCGGGCGGCCGGTGGCGGCGGCCCGGGCCGTTGCCGCAGGTGTGGGGGGTGCGGCTGGCGCCGCGGTCCGGCGGGGCGGCGGAGTCGGCCCTGGACCGGGAGTTGGCGGAACTGTCGGCGGCGGGGCGTGCGGCGTATGTGCTGCGCGCCCTGGAGCGGATGACGCCGGCGGAGGTCCACCGGACGCTGGAGGCCGCCGGGGTGCGCGATCCGGAGGTCGCGGCGGTGGAGGCGGACGAAGTGACGGCGCCGGGCACGGTGCGCGGCCGGTCCCTGCTGGAGTCGCCGGAGTTCGACGCGTGTGCGCTCCAGGCCCGGCCGACGGATCTGATCCGGCGGCGGCAGCACGGCCGGGCGCTGCTGGCGGCGGGGGTCGCGGTGGTGGTGTGCGGGGCGCTGCTGGGGCTGCCGGGGCAGGGCTGGGGGCCGCAGGGTGCGGCGGCGCCGCCGTACGCGGAGAACGCGGCGGCGCGGGCGGCGATGGATCCGGCGCGGCTGACGGTGTCCTCGCCGACGGCGTGGAAGTCGGCGGCGCGGGAGGACTTCGCGGCTTGGCCGGCGCGGGGCAACCGGGTCGGCGACACGGCGTTGCTGCGGCGGGCGCTGGCGGTGTGGGCGCGGCCGGGGCCGCGGGTGAAGGTGGCGGCGACGCCGGGTACGGCGGCGGGTCCGGCGGCCGGGCCGCCGCAGTTGCTGTTCGCGGGGACGGTGGATCACGCGGCGGTGGTGCTGCTGCACGACGGGCAGCGGCTGGTGCGGTACGCGGAGGCGGCGGACGGCTCGACGGACGCGGGCGCGGCGCTGGACTTCGCGCGGACGGACGGGGCGCAGGGCGCGTCGGCCGCCGTGCTGGTGGTGGGCCGCACGGCCCGCAACGTCCGCTATCTGACGGCTCCTTGGGCGTCGTCGGTGCGGCTGGTGGATCTGCTGAAGCCGGGCGCGCCCGGGGAGCGGCTGGCCGTCGACGCGCAGGGGGTGACCGCCCCGGCGCCGTCGCCGGGCCCGTCCGGCGGATGCGATTCCTGGCCCGCGCTGCGGACGGACGGTGCGCTGCTGACCGACCTGGGGGAGACGACCCCGGTGCGGCTGACGTACGGGACGCCGCTGGCGCCGGATGCGGTGGACGGTCCGGAGGGGCAGGCGGCGTGGGCACGGACGGCGTGTCAACTTCCGGCGTTGCGGGGGCTGGGCGTGCAGTCGGTGAACGCGTGGCCGTTCGCGCGGCAGGCGCTGCCGGGCGGGGCGGGCACCGCGTCGTGGCTGTGTGCCCGGGCGGAGACCTGGCGGGGTCCGGGCAGCCGCACGCTGTCGGTGTTCCAGGCTCCGGCGCCGAGCGGGCAGCCGTATGCGACGGGTGCGGTGACGGCGGCGGCCGCGGGCGGTAGGGCGTGCGGGCCGCGGGCGCCGCGGGTGCTGGCCGGGGTGTTGTGGAAGTCCGGGGACGGGGCGTGGTGGCTGCTGGCGGCCGGTAGCCGGGAGGTGACGTCGATCGCGGCGACCGGTGGCGTACGGGGCGGGGCGGCGGGGCGGTTGCTGTCGCTGCGGGTCCCGGCGGGCAGCCATGCGCAGCTGACGGGCCGTCTGTCGGGTGGTGGCCGGATCGACGGGCTGGGCTGAGGCCCGGCGGTACGGACGGGCTGACGGCGGTCCCGTACGGGGCGGCGGGCGGCCTCGTAGGGCGGACGGATCCCGGGAGACGGCGGACGGCGCCGGGCTCCCGGGATTTTCCCTGTCCGAGGGGTATTGCCAGCGCCTTACCCCCCAGTAAATTGACGCTATGTCTAACAAGGCGTCGCCGCGGCCCGGACCGGCCGCACAGGAGCATGTGCCGCTGAAGGCCCGCAACGTCGCGTTCGACTGGGCCGGCACCCCTCTCCACTGGGTCCCCGGGGACCCGTCCACCACCCACACCATCAATGTGCTGCATCTGCTGCTGCCCGCCGGTGAACGCTGGTTCGTGCACGTCTACAAGCAGGCGCTGCCGCTGATCCGGGACGCCCGGCTGCGCGAGGACGTCCTCGGCTTCATCGGGCAGGAGGCGATGCACTCGCAGGCACACGACGGGGTGCTGCCGCATCTGCGGGCGCAGGGCCTGGACCCGGAGCCGTACACCGCACAGGTCGACTGGTTCTTCGAGAAGCTGCTCGGCGACCGGACGCTGCCGCCGGGGCGGCCCCGTGCGTGGTGGCTGCGGGAGCGGATCGCGCTGATCGCGGCGATCGAGCACTACACCGCGTTCCTCGGCGACTGGGTGCTCAACGCCCAGGAGCTGGACGCGAAGGGCGCCGACCCGGTGATGCTGGATCTGCTGCGCTGGCACGGCGCGGAGGAGGTCGAGCACCGGTCGGTCGCCTACGAACTGTTCCTGCACGTCGACGGCGGCTACCGGCGCCGGGCCCGCACGTGGGCGCTGGCGTTCAGCACGCTGGTGTTCCTGTGGCAGCGCGGTATCCGCTTCTTCATGGAGAACGACCCGAGTCTGCGCGACGGCAAGACGTCCGCGCGGGACTTCTGGCGTGGCGGCCGGGACGGCGTGCTGCCGGAGCCCGCCGCGATGCTGCGGTCCATCCCGCAGTACCTGAGCCCGTCGTACCACCCCTCGCATTACGGCAGCACCGCACAGGCCGCGGCCTATCTGGCCCGGTCCCCCGCCGCGGTCGCCGCCGCGGCCGGATCCCCTGGAGGCGCCTGAGATGCCCGTCGTTCCCCGTCCCCGTGCCGTACGGACCGTGCTGGTGGTGGGCGGCGCCGCCGCGGTGCTGCTGGCGCGCGGTGCGCTGCGCCGCCGGATCAGGCGGTCGCCGCTGTGGCCGCTGCCCGCACTGGAGGAGCCGGTCTCGGGCCGGGGCGGCGGCCGGGGCGCCGGTGCGCTGCGGCTGCGTGTCGCGGAGCGCACCGAGGCGGCCGAGGGCGTGGTGGCGCTGCGGCTGACCGGCGAGCGGCTGCCGTCCTGGGAGCCGGGCGCCCACCTCGACCTCGTCCTGCCGTCGGGCACCGTACGGCAGTACTCGCTGTGCGGGGACCCGGCGGACGCGGGGTCGTACACCGTCGCGACGCGGCTGATCGCGGACGGCCGGGGCGGTTCGCGGGAGGTGCACGAGGCGCTGCACGAGGGCGCGGAGGTGGAGGCCCGCGGGCCGCGCAACCGCTTCCCGCTCGCCGACTGCCCTGCGTACCTCTTCGTCGCGGGCGGTATCGGCGTCACGCCGCTGCTGCCGATGGTGCGGCAGGCGGAGGCCGAGGGCGTGCCGTGGCGGATGGTGTACGCGGGGCGGTCGCGGGCGTCGATGCCGTTCCTGGCGGAGCTGGAGAAGCTGGCGGGCGGCGACCGGATGACGGTGGTGGCCGAGGACACCGACGGGCGGCCGGACCTGGCGGCCGCGCTGGCCGGGGCGCCGCCGCACGCCGCGGTGTACTGCTGCGGCCCGGATCCGCTGATGGACGCGGTGGCGACGCTGCTGCCCGAGGGCCCGGAGGGGCTGACGCTGCACACCGAACGGTTCGCGCCCGCAGCCCCGCCCGAAGGGGCCGCCGGGGACGCCCCGTTCGTGGTGGAGCTGCGCCGCACCGGCCGCACGGTGACGGTGGAGCCCGGCACCAGCGTGCTGCGCGCCCTCCGCGAGCAGGCGCTGCCGGATCTGCCGTACTCCTGCGAGCAGGGCTTCTGCGGGACGTGCCAACAGCGGGTGCTGGCGGGCGAGGTCGACCACCGCGACGCGCTGCTGACCGACGCCGAACGCGACGACTCCCTACTGATCTGCGTGTCGCGGGCGCGGGGGGCTTCTTTGACGCTGGACCTGTGAGCGGGGCGTGCGCCCCGGCCCGGTTACCGCCCGAGGACCGTCACCCCAGGCCGCCAGGGTGTGCGGCACGACGACCGGGGCGCGCCGCAGGACGGGGGGGCGAGGAGCGACCGGACGGCGCACCTCGGAGTCGGCCACCGCGGTACTCCGGCACCAGCGGAACCGGATCTTCCGCGCCCCACAGGCGAGCTGACCCGCGCCGCACAACGCGACGGAGCTACAGCGCGAGGCGCCCGGCATCGGGCCGACGGCTCAGGCGCCGGGTATCAGGCCGACGGCTCGGGTACCGGGTATCGGGCCGGCGGCTCAGGTACCGGGTATCAGGCCGACGGCTCAGGTACCGGGTATCAGGCCGGCGGCTCAGGTGCCGGGTATCGGGCGGACGGTGAGGATCTGTTCCGCGTGGCCGACGGGGCCGTGGACGTCGTGGAGGACGCTGCTGGTGACGCCCTGGCCGGAGGGGCCGAAGGTGACGCTGGTGTCCAGGCCGGTCCAGGGGCCCCGGGGTGTGCGGTGCAGGTGGATGGTGAGGTCGACGTTGGGGAACATCCACGCGGTGGGGTCCTGCTGCACGGCGATGCCGTTGGCGGTGTCGACGAGGGTGAGGTAGGAGGCGAGTTCGCTGCGGGGCTCGTCGGCGACCAGGTCGACGGTGGACGAGATCCACGCCGTCGTGCGGCCCTTGCGGTGCGATGGGACCCGGCGGGCGTCGAGGGAGGCGATGTAGCCGCCGCCCCAGGTGTCGTCCATGGTCCACGGCGCGAGGGTGTCGGGGTGCGGGATGCGCTCGAAGGGGCCGTCCGCGACGGCCGTGGTGTCGAGCGAGGCGAGGAGCCAGGCGCGGGCGCGGACGACCGGACGGCCGCCGATCCGCAGGACGGCTTCGAGGAGTTCGATGGTCCGGCCCGGCCGGATCGTCTCCACGGTGACCTCGCACTCCTCGAAGGCGATGCGCCCGAGGATGTCGTAGCTGATCCGGGCCAGGGCCAGACCGGGGCCGGGGCGCTCGGCGACGTGGCGGTCGAGGACGTGCGCGAGGAGCCCGGCGACCGGCCCGAAGTGCTGTTCGTCGGGGCTCCAGGCGCCCTGCGCGTGGGGCGTCGGCTTGTAGTGGCGCTCGTCCGTGCGCTCGTAGTAGCTCTCGCGGTGGCTCCGACGGTGGCTCTCGCGTCCGGTGTGGGCGATGGTCACAGGCGATTCTCCTCACGCGGGACAGACATCGGTCGGGGCGGGGAGCCGACCAGGCAGGCAACCCGGCCGCGCCGTCCGGCCCGTGCAAAGGAGGGTAAAGGGCCCGGTGTTGCGTGGGCAGGGGCCGTGATCGATTCCACAGGGTGGCGGAGGCGACGCGCGGGACGCGTGACACCTGCACCTGCAGTCGTGCCCCTGCCCGGTAGCGTGAAGCGGCCGACTGCAAGCGTTACCGGGTGGAACCGTCGGGCCGGCTGTCCGGCCGGCCCGCAACGAGGTCAGATCGTCCTGTCCCGGCCTGGGAGGAGCACGACACCATGGAAATCGGAATCGGACTGCCGGTTCTGCGCCCTGATCCGGACCTGTCGATCGTCGACTGGGCCAGGCGCGCCGAATCGCGTGGCTTCTCCTCGGTCGGCTCCACCGACCGCTTGGTCTACGACCAGTACGAGCCGCTGACCGCACTGGCTGTCGCCGCCGGAGCCACCTCCCGTATCCGGCTGACCACCAGCATCCTGCTGGCCCCGCTGCGCGCCAACCACGCGCTGTTCGCGAAGTCCGCCGCCACGCTCGACCGACTGTCCGGCGGCCGGCTCGTGCTGGGCCTGGCACCCGGCGCCCGGGAGGACGACTACGGGGCGAGCGGGCTCGAATTCCGGTGCCGCGGCAAGCTGTTCGACGCGCTGCTCGAACAGGCCACCGGGCAGTGGCAGAACCACGACGACATCGGACCGCGCCCGGCCACGCCCGGCGGCCCCCCGCTGCTGCTGGGCGGGTTCACCGAGACCGCCCTACGGCGGATGGTCGCCTACGGGCGTGGCTGGGTCGCCGGCGCCCAAGGTGTCGAGAACTTCCGCGCGCTCCTCCCGGGGGTCCGACAGGCATGGCAGGAGGCCGGCAAGGCGGGCGAGCCTCGCCTGGTGGCGACCGCGCACTTCGCGCTGGGCCCGGACGCGGAGCAACGCCTGCACACCAGCCTGGCGAACTACTACACCTCTGGCACCTACACCCAGAAGTCCATCGAAGCCGGTCTGGCCACGCCCGAAGACGTGGCCCGCGAGGTGGCCGCCTACGCCGAGGCGGGCTGCGACGAACTCATCCTCTTCCCGCACGGCGGCGGCCAGGAACAGGTGGATCTGCTCGCCGACGCGGTCGGGCTGTGACCTCCGGGAAGCGGGCGGAGAGAGGCTGCCGCCGACTCCGCATACCCAGTGGTTCCCCTGGCCGGGCCGTGGCCCTCCACGTCGAGGGGCAGATGCTCACTCATAGCCGAAGGCTACTGGCCATCTGCTCCCCCTCACCCTGCTGGGCAGCAGAGGTGGTCGGAGGTCCCGACAGGCATGAGCCGACATCACCGGTTCATGTTCCGTAGCGTCCGTTCGCCGGGCCGGGTTCGCCGACGGACAGCAGGTGGATGACCTCCCGTCCGTCGGGGGTGGCGTATTCGACGCGGTCGCCCGCTTCGTGGCCGAGGAGCGCGTGGCCGAGGGGGCTGTCGACGGTGACGAGCGTCGGGTCGCGCTCCGACGCCAGCCGCGCGAGGTGGAGCGTGGCCCGGTCCCCGTCCGGGAAGCGCACGGTGACGGTGCTGCCCACGCCGACCGCGTCGACGGGCGGTACGCCCGCGCGCTCACCCTCGTGCAGGCGCAGGGTGATCTCGGCCATGCGGACCCCGATGCGGGTGGCCTCGTCGACGCGTTCCGACGCGTCGGCGGCGTCGCCGCGGTCGCCCGCCTGGCCGGAGTCCTGCGGCTCCGGGGCGTCGGCCGCGCGGGCGGCGCGCAGCGCGTCGCGGTCCCGCTCCAGCGCACGGCGCTCGGCGGCGCTGATCGGTTCGGGTTCCTGGCTCATTCCTGCTCCGTACGTCTGACCTGCCCGTACCCGTGGCTGCTCGGTGAGGTGGCCTTCCGCCCGCCGCCCCCGCGAGCGGCCCCGCGCTCACTTTCCGTAGTCGGAGGGCGGGAACGGGTTCCGCTTCTTCCGTGGGGCGACGCTGCGGGGCATGGTGCCCTGGTTTGCCTCCCGCTCCACCTCGGCCCGCGCCTCCGCGTACCAGGTGGCGTCATCCTTCCCGGCGCCGTCGGGCAGCCCCACCTCACGGCGGTCCTCCTCGGTGCGCCGCTCGGCCTCGCGCCCGTCGGGCCGCCGGGGCATCCCGCGCCCGTGGCCGTCGTCCGGGTCCCCCGCAACCGCCTTGTTCGGCTTGTGATGGTGGTGTGCCATGCGCCCTCCTCGTCGGCTGCGGAGGCCGGGCCCCTTACGCACCCGGCCCGGGCGATGCGCTTCTCCCAGGATCGCCGGGGCGGCGGGCGGGTGCATGTCGGGGCGGGTGGCGCCCAGGACCGTGCCGCGCGGGGCACCGGCAGCCGACCGGACGACGCTATGCCGCCACCCGGCTGGCCAGGACCTCCCGTGCGAGGCGGCGCGGGTACGCCACGGAGTCGCCGGAGGCTTCGGGGTCCACGAGAGAGAGGCGCCCCACCACTAGCTTGCTGCGGCCGTAGACGGGCTTAGGAGATCACAGCCCCACCTCCGCGCGGACGATCTTGCCGACGCCGAGGCGGTCGGTGACCTCCCAGCGGTCCGCGAGGGCGTCGACGAGGAGGAGGCCGCGGCCCGATTCGGCGTCCGGTGCGGGCAGACGGAGCCCGTCCGGGCCGGGCGGCCGGGCCTCGGTGCGGGTGTCGGCGACCTCGATCCGTAGCCGGTCGCGCCCGGCGAGACCGCCTACGAGGGTGAGCCGCAGCTCGAAGTCACGCCCCGGGACGCGGCCGTGGAGGACTGCGTTGGCGGCGAGTTCGGCGACGAGCAGGGCGACGGTGTCGGACCGTTCGGTGCCGTACGGGGTGCCCCAGGCGTCGAGCTGGGCAGTGGCCAGCCGCCGGGCGAGGCGGGCGCCGCGACGGGTGGCGCTCAAGCGTTGCGCGAACACACGCGCGGTGACGGGGGTGGGGGCCGCGGGGGTGGCGGGTGAGGCGTGCATATGCCCAAGCTGGCGGCCCGAACGAGGTGTTGACCAGCACCTGCACCCGTACGCTTCGTCAGCGTACGGGTGCGGAGAGTGGACAGTACGGGTAACCGACCGTGAGCATGGCCGAGTTGGCCGGAGGGGCGGCACGGAGCACACCGGAGGTGGCCGGAGATGACAGGGAACACGGGCGGCGGGGAGCCGGAGTCCACGGACAGCCTCAGGGCGTTCGGCGCGGCAGTCAAGGTTCTTCGGGAACGGGCCGGGCTGACGCAGGAGCAGATGGCTCCGCTGGTGGGGTTTTCGGCCCAGATGGTGGCGTCGATCGAGCAGGGGAGGCGATTCCCTCCGCCCGATTTCATCGAACGGGCGGAGGAAGTCCTGAACGCGCACGGGGTACTACGGGCGATGGCCCCTCATCTCGCCCGGAAACCGGGATTGGCGGCATGGTTCCGTCAGTGGGCCGCGCTGGAGGAGAAAGCGCTGAGCCTGTACACGTATGAGTGCCGGTTGATTCCGGGACTGTTGCAGACGGAGGCGTACGCCCAAGCGCTGTTCCAGAACCACCTGCCGCCACAGAGCGACCAGCAGATCTCCGACAACATGGCAGCGCGGTTGGAACGGCAGCGTCTGCTTACGGAGCGGCCGAACACCGCGTACAGCTTCATCCTGGAAGAGCACCTGTTCCTGCGCGGCCTGGGTGGCGCAAGCGTGACGCGGGAACTCATTGACCACATTATCGAGATCGCTTCCCAGCGGAATGTCGAAGTGCAGATCATGCCTCAAGTGCGTGAGTCACACGCGGGACTGGCTGGGCCGATGCGGCTGGCGGAGACCGCCGGGGGCAAGTGGTACGCGTACTGCGAAGGTCAGGAATACGGCCAGTTCATCTCGGACCCCAAAGTGGTCAGCATGCTCCAGATGCGGTATGCCAGGATGCGTTCACAGGCTCTCTCCCTCGATGACTCTCTGAGCCTGTTGCAGCGGATGCGAGGAGCACTATGAGCACCACCGAACTCTCCTGGTTCAAGAGCAGCTACAGCAGCAGCTCCGGCGATGACTGCATCGAGGTAGCCACCTGCCCCACCACCATCCACATCCGCGACTCCAAGGACAAGAACGGCCCCCAGCTCGCCGTAGCGTCCGACACCTGGAGCGCCTTCGTCGCGTACGCAAGCGCCCAGCGCTAGGCGATCACCCCGGTGCGGCCCCCGTAGACCCCCGCACCACCAACTCCGGCTGGAACACGAACTCCGTATGCCGGACGGGATGCCCCTGGATCTCCTCGATGAGCGTGTCGACCGCCGCCGCCATCGACTGGACGGGTTGGCGGACCGTCGTCAGGGGCGGGTCCGTGAAGGCGATCAGCGGGGAGTCGTCGAAGCCGACGACGGAGACCGCGTCAGGGACCGCCAGGCCGCGCCCGCGGGCGGCGCGGACCGCGCCCAGGGCCGTCGCCGCCAGGGCCAGGCCCGCCGCCAGTGCGGTGGCGGTGACGCCACGTATGCCACGTACGCCACGCCGCATGTGAACTCCTTGGGGAATCGCCTGAGATGGCGAGGTGGAACGTCACAGCGCCGCAAGAAAACCGAAAGACTTTGCGGGATATTTCTGCAAGGTTGCTGGAAAGGTCTGCGGCGGGAAGGCGTACGGGCCGTCACCCGACGCCCGCCCGCGCGTTGATTCCGGTGCCAGGCGCACCGCTCCTGGCGGCGCACGGCCCCTCCCGGTGGCCTCCGGCCCGCGCCGGGCCGCACCGGCGGCACGCCGTCCGCCCTCCCCGCACGAAGGGACGGCAGATGACCCAGCAGCTCACCTCTCCCAGCCCCGCCCGCCAAGCCGCCGGACCGGCCCCCGGGCCCGGCTGGTGGCGCGACGCCGTCATCTACCAGGTCTACGTACGGTCGTTCGCGGACAGCGACGGCGACGGCATCGGCGATCTGCGGGGGGTGCGCGAGCGGCTGCCGTACCTCAAGGACCTGGGCGTGGACGCCGTCTGGCTCACACCGTTCTACGCGTCACCGCAGGCCGACGGCGGGTACGACGTCACCGACTACCGCGCCGTCGACCCGCTCTTCGGCAGCCTGGAGGACGCCGACGCGCTGATCCGCGCGGCCCACGCCGGCGGGCTGCGGGTGATCGTCGACATCGTGCCGAACCACACCTCCGACCGGCACCCCTGGTTCCGGGACCCGGAGCTGGCCCGGGAGCGCTACCTCTTCCGGCCCGGCCGCGGCACCGACGGCGAACTGCCGCCCAACGACTGGGAGTCGGTCTTCGGCGGCCCCGCCTGGACGCGTACCGACCGCGGCGACTGGTACCTCCACCTCTTCGCGCCCGAGCAGCCCGATCTGAACTGGGACAACCCCGAGGTGCACGCGGAGTTCGCGGCGATCCTGCGGTTCTGGCTCGACCTCGGCGTCGACGGTTTCCGGATCGATGTCGCGCACGGCATGGTCAAGGCGCCGGGCCTGCCGGACATCGGGCGCGGCAGCCAGGCCACCCTGATCGGCAACCAGTCGCTGCCCTTCTTCGACCAGGACGGCGTCCACGCCATCCACCGCTCCTGGCGCTCCCTGCTGGAGAGCTACGGCGGCGCCCGCATCGGCGTCGCGGAGGCATGGGCGCCCACCCCGGAACGGCTGGCGCTCTACGTCCGGCCGGACGAGCTGCATCAGGCGTTCAACTTCCAGTTTCTGACGGCGAGTTGGGGGGAGACGGCGCTGCGGGAGGTCATCGATGCGTCGCTGGCCGCCACCGCCTCCGTCGGCGCCCCCACCACCTGGGTCCTCTCCAACCACGACGTGGTCCGGCACGCCACCCGCCTCGGCTCGCTGGCCCGCGCCCGCGCGGCGACGCTGCTGATGCTGGCGCTGCCCGGCTCCGTCTACCTCTACCAGGGCGAGGAGTTGGGCCTCCCGGAAGTCACCGACCTGCCCGACGAGGCCCGTCAGGACCCGGCGTTCCTCCGCCGCCGGGGCGCCGCCGACGCCGCCGACGCCGCCGGGTCCTCCGGGCAGGACGGGCTGCGCGACGGGTGCCGGGTGCCGCTGCCGTGGACCCCGGACGGCCCCTCGTACGGCTTCGGCGACGGCGGGAGCTGGCTGCCGCAACCTGCCGTGTGGGGCGGGCTGTCGGTCGTGGCGCAGACCGGTGACGTGGACTCCACGCTGGAGCTGTACCGGGCGGCGCTCGCGCTGCGGCGGACGCTGCCGGGCCTGGGCGACGGCGGGATGACCTGGCGCGAGGCGCCCGAGGGGGTGCTGGCGTTCGCCCGGCCCGGGGTGGTGTGCACCGTCAACACCACTGGCGGCGACGTCGCGTTCGAGGCGCCCGGACGGCTGCTGCTGGCCAGTGCGCCGCTGCCCGTCCGAGGGGCGGCGGCGGTGCTCCCCGGGGACAGCTGTGCCTGGTGGGCAATCTGAGGGGCGAAAGGTAAAGTCCCTGGCATGACCGCCCGGCTTGCCGATATCGCAGCGCAGGCGGGTGTCAGCGAGGCCACCGTCAGCCGGGTGCTCAACGGTAAACCGGGCGTCTCCGCGACCACCCGCCAGTCGGTGCTGGCCGCCCTCGACGTCCTCGGCTACGAACGCCCCGTACGGCTGCGGCAGCGCAGCGCGGGCCTGGTCGGGCTGATCACCCCGGAGCTGGAGAACCCGATCTTCCCGGCGTTCGCCCAGGTGATCGGCCAGGCCCTGACACGTCAGGGCTATACGCCGGTGCTCGCCACGCAGACGCCGGGCGGCTCCACCGAGGACGAGCTGACGGAAATGCTGGTCGACCGCGGGGTGGCCGGGATCATCTTCGTCTCCGGGCTGCACGCCGACACCTCCGCCGATATGCAGCGCTACGCCCGGCTGCGCGGCCAGGGCGTCCCGTTCGTCCTCATCAACGGCTTCTCCCCGCGGGTGCAGGCGCCGTTCGTCTCCCCCGACGACCGGGCGGCGGTGCACCTGGCGGTCACCCACCTCGTGGCGCTGGGCCACCGCCGTATCGGGCTGGCTCTGGGGCCGCGGCGGTTCGTGCCGGTGCAGCGGAAGATCGAGGGGTTCGTCCGGGCGGTCCACGAGCAGCTGGGGCTGGACGCCGCGGCGGCCGAGCGGTGCATCGAGCACTCGCTGTACTCCCTGGAGGGCGGGCAGGCGGCGGCCGGTGCACTGCTGGACCGCGGGGCGACGGCGGTGGTGTGCGCCAGCGACATGATGGCGCTCGGCGCGATCCGCGCGGCCCGGCAGCGGGGCCTCGACGTGCCGCACGAAGTCTCCGTCGTCGGGTTCGACGACTCCCCGCTGATCGCGTTCACCGACCCGCCGCTGACCACCATCCGGCAGCCGGTCCCGGCGATGGGCCAGGCCGCGGTGCGGGCGCTGCTGGAGGAGATCGGCGGGACGCCCGCGCCGCACAGCGAGTTCGTCTTCCACCCGGAGCTGGTGGTGCGGGGCTCGACCGCGTCGGCGCCCCGGGCGGCGGGCGCGGAGGCCGGGGCGGACGCGGACGCGTGGCCCGGCGGCGCCGCGGACGCCGCCACCACGGAGTCCCGTTCCCCATCGAAGCGGACAAAGATCCCGGTACCGTCCACTCCACCCCTGGCGGGCGGGATCCTGACATCCACCCCGAGAAGCACACAGGACGTCGCCAACCCCGTCAGGGAATGACAGACCGGTAACCCCTTTCTGGCAAACTGTCTGCCCATGGGTGAAGCGCATGTGAGGACCGTCGACGACCCACCGGCCAGCCCGCCGCCTCCTGGCGCGACCGCGGAACACCCTCCCCGCCCGGGCCGGATGACCCGGCTGCGGGTCCCGCGCGCCCCCCGGCTGTGGTTCGAGATCCTGCTCATCGCCCTCAGCTACTGGACGTACTCCGTCATCCGCAACGCGGTGCCCGAGCAGGAGGCGCAGGCGCTGCGGAACGCCGACGGGATCTGGCGGGTGGAACACACCCTCGGCATCGCCGTCGAGCACACCGTCAACCACGCGGTGAACGCCGTGACCTGGCTGATCGTGCCGATGAACTACTACTACGCCACGCTGCACTTCGTGGCGACGATCGGCGTGCTGGTCTGGCTCTACCGCTGGCACCCCGGCCGGTACGCCGCCGCCCGCCTCGCGCTCTTCGCGACCACCGGTGTCGCGCTCGTCGGCTACTACTTCTATCCGCTGGCGCCGCCGCGGCTGATGTCCGACGGCGGGTTCGTCGACACTCTCGTCCAGCACAACACCTGGGGCTCGATGGCGTCCGGGAACCTCGCGTCGATGTCGAACCAGTACGCCGCGATGCCGTCGATACACATCGGCTGGTCGCTGTGGTGCGGCCTGACGGTGGCGCTGCTGGCCCGCCCGCCGTGGGTGAAAACGGTGGCGCTGCTCTATCCCTTCTTCACCCTGCTGGTGATCATCTCCACCGCCAACCACTTCTGGCTGGACGCCTGCGGCGGCGCCCTGTGCCTGCTGTTCGGCTTCGCGGTGGCCTGCCTGTGGTACGGGACGCTGCCGCACCATCTGGCGCGGGACGCGGCGGGGCAGGAGCGGGAGTTGGCAGGGGTCTGACCGGGGCCGGGGCGCGGGCCCCAGCCCCCTTTCGTTCCACCCCGGTGGGTGAGTGGCCGCCGGACATCGTCAGGCGGAGCGCCCCCGGCGGATCACACCGGCCGGACGTCGCCCTGCAGCTCCTCGACGGCGGTCACCAGCGGCGCGAGCACGGGCTCACCGGCCGCCCGGTCCAGCGCCTCCCGCAGGGCGGTGTTGTGGGTGGGACGGGCCTCCTCCAGCAGACGCAGACCGGATTCGGTGACGTCGGTGTAGATGCCGCGGCGGTCGGTGGGGCACAGGTACCGCGACAGCAGCCCGCGGTCCTCCAGCCGGGTCACCAGCCGCGTGGTGGCGCTCTGGCCGAGCACCACGGCATCGGCGACCTGCCGCATCTGGAGGTGGCCGCCCTCGCCGTCGTGCTGGCGGCTCAACACGTCCAGCAGCGCGTACTCACGGGCGCTCAACCGGTGCGCGGCCTGCAACGCCCGCTCGACGCTGCCCTCGATGCGTCCGTGCAGCAGCGAGAGCGCCGACCAGCTGTGCGCCAGTGCGGTCATCGCCGGGTCGGTGGCGGTCATGGGCAGCTCCCTCAATCGGGTCGTACGGGCGGAGGCGCCGGCAGGGAGCCTGCCGCCGTATCACGCACTTCACTATACCCGCGTTCGCCATTAGTCATCGTGTGCAATTATTGTCGATGCATATAAGGCGCTCGCGCATCTTCCTGGCGTCTTCCTTCCGGCTTCCCCTCCGCACCTCAAAGGACCCTCGTCATGCCGCTCGCACTTCTGGCCCTGGCCATAGGAGCCTTCGGAATCGGCACCACGGAATTCGTCATCATGGGACTGCTGCCCCAGGTCGGCGCGGACCTCGGAGTCTCGGTGCCGACGGCCGGATTCCTGGTCACCGGCTACGCCCTCGGCGTCGTGATCGGTGCGCCGCTCATGACCGTCCTCGGCACCAAGATCTCCCGCAAGAACATGCTCATGCTGCTCATGGGCCTGTTCATCGTCGGCAACGTGATCTCCGCCGTCGCCCCGGTCTTCGCCGTCATGCTGATCGGCCGGGTGGTGGCCTCGCTGGCCCACGGCGCGTTCTTCGGCATCGGCTCCGTCGTGGCCGCCGAGCTGGTGGCACCGGAGAAGAAGGCGGGCGCCATCTCCATGATGTTCACCGGCCTGACCGTGGCCAACGTCGTCGGCGTGCCCGTGGGCACGTTCGTGGGCCAGAGCGCCGGATGGCGCGTGACCTTCCTGATCGTCGCCGCCCTCGGCGTCCTGGGCCTCGCGGGCGTCGCCACGCTCGTCCCCGACGTCCCCAAGCCGGCGGGGGTGCGACTGCGGCACGAGGTCGCCGCCTTCAAGAACGGCCAGGTCATCCTGGCGATGGCCATGACGGTCCTCGGCTTCGGCGGCGTGTTCGCCGCGATCACCTACATCGCACCGATGATGACCGAGGTCAGCGGCTTCGCGGAGTCCTCCGTCACCTGGCTGATGGTGGTCCTCGGGGTCGGCATGGTCGTGGGCAACCTCGTCGGCGGCCGGTTCGCGGACCGCAGGCTGATGCCGATGCTCCACACCGCCCTGGGCGGTCTGGCGCTGGTCCTGCTGCTGTTCACCTTCCTGGCCTCCGGCAAGGTCGCGGCCGTCGTGGCCGTCTTCCTCATCGGTGCGCTCGGCTTCGCCACCGTCCCGCCGCTGCAGAAGCGCGTCCTGGACCACGCCCACGGCGCCCCGACGCTCGCCTCGGCGGCCAACATCGGCGCCTTCAACCTGGGCAACGCCCTCGCCGCCTGGCTCGGCGGCCTGATGATCTCCGCCCGCCTCGGCTACGCCGCACCCAACGCCATCGGCGCCGCCCTGGCCGCCGCCGCCCTGGTGCTGGCCGTCGTCTCGCACCGGCTGGAGCTGCGCTCCGCCCACGCCGAGGCGGTGTCCGCCCCGGCGCACCCTGACGCGGCCGCCGCGCCCGTCCCGGCGGGAACCGCCCCCCCCCGCCCCCCCGCCCCCCCCGCCCGCGGGGGCGTCCGCCGGCCCGGGCGCGTGGACAGCGCTGTGGCCCCCCCGCAGCAGCCCCCTCAAGCCCGCGCGGC
>NZ_JBHYGX010000004.1:158576-237902 GCF_042739975.1 Streptomyces sp. NPDC059080 | reverse complement strand
GTTTCGGGGGGGGGTGGGTTTTTTAAAACACCCCCCCCCCCCCCCGGGGGGGGGGCCCCGCCCCCGGCGGGGGGGGCGCCCCCCCCGGGGGCGCGCCCGACTGCCCCCTCCGCCACCACGGCACCACGGCACCACGGCACCCACGAAAGGAACCCCTGATGACCTCCGTCCCGAACGTGGGACGGGCACCGCTCCCCGAGGGGCGTGCCCGGCGGACCGGCCCGCCCCTTTCACGCCCCGTAGAACACCTCCTCCACCACCGCGCGGGCGCGGCGGGTGGTGCGGCGGTAGTCGTCGAGCATGTCGCCGACGTGGCCCTCCTCGTAGCCGAGGTAGCGGCCGACGGCGGCGAGTTCGCGGGCGTCGGCGGGGAAGGTGTCGCCGGGACGGCCGCGGACCAGCATCACGCCGTTGCGGACGCGGGCGGCCAGCACCCACGCCTCGTCGAGGATCTGGGCCTCCTCGGTGCCGATCAGCCCGGCTTGGTGTGCGGCGGCCAGGGCCTCGCGGGTGCGGGTGGTGCGCAGGCCCGGCAGCTCCCAGCCGTGCTGCATCTGGAAGAGCTGCACCGTCCACTCGACGTCGCTCAGACCGCCGCGGCCCAGCTTGGCGTGGGTGGTCGGGTCGGCGCCGCGCGGCAGCCGTTCGGACTCCATCCGGGCCTTGAGGCGCCGGATCTCGCGGACCGCGTCCTCCCCCAGGCCCTCGACCGGGTAGCGCAGCGGGTCGATCAGGTCGATGAAGCGGCGGCCCAGCTCCGCGTCGCCCGCGACCGGTTCGGCCCGCAGCAGCGCCTGCGCCTCCCACGCCAGCGACCAACGCCGGTAGTACGCCGCGTACGAGGCGAGGGAGCGCACCAGCGGGCCGGAGCGGCCCTCCGGGCGCAGGTCCGCGTCGATGGGCAACGGTGGGTCAGCGGACGGGAGTTGGAGCAGCCGCCGCATCTCGTTGGCGACGGCCCGGGCGGCCTTGGCGGCCTCCTGTTCGTCGGCGCCCTCGCGCGGTTCGTGGACGAAGAGCACATCGGCGTCCGAGCCGTAGCTCAGCTCGTGGCCGCCGAAGCGGCCCATGCCGATCACCGCGAATCGGGTCGGCAGGGTGTCGCCCCAGCTCTCGCGGACGGCGGCGCGCAGCGCACCGGCGAGCGTCGCGGCGTTCAGGTCGGAGACCGCCGAGCCGACCACGTCCAGCAGCCGCCCGGGGTCCTCCTCGGCGGGGCGGTCCTCCGTGCCGTACGCACCGATCAGATCCGCGGCGGCGGTGCGGAACAGCTCGCGGCGGCGCACCCCGCGAGCCGCGGCCACCGCCGCCTCCGCACCGTCCGCCCGGCCGACCGCCGCCAGCACCTCCTGCTCCAGCGCGAGGCGGCCACGCGGGCGCAGCCCGTCGGCGGCGCCGAGCAGCGCCACCGCCTCCGGCGCGCGCAGCAACAGATCGGGGGCGAGGCGGCCGCCGGACAGCACCCTGGCGAGGTTCTCCGCGGCGGCGCCCTCGTCGCGCAGCAGCCGCAGGTACCAGGGGGTCTTGCCGAGCGCGTCGGAGACCTTGCGGAAGCCCAGCAGTCCGGCGTCCGGGTCGGCGGAGTCGGCGAACCAGCCGAGCAGCACCGGCAGCAGCGTCCGCTGGATCGCGGCCTTGCGGGTCACGCCGGACGCCAGCGCCTCCATGTGGCGCAGCGCCCCGACCGGGTCGGCGTAGCCGAGCGCTTCGAGGCGCTGTCCGGCGGCCTTCGCCGACAGGCGGATCTCGCCGGGCTCCAGATGGGCGACGGCGTCCAGCAGCGGCCGGTAGAACAGCTTCTCGTGCAGCCGCCGCACCTCGCGGGCGTGCCATTTCCACTGGGCGCGCAGCGCGTCGACCGGTTCGGTGCGCAGCCCCATGGAGCGGGCCAGGCGCCGCAGATCGGTGCCGTCCTCCGGCATCAGATGGGTGCGGCGCATCCGCTGGAGCTGGATGCGGTGTTCCAGGGTGCGCAGGAAGCGGTAGGCGGCGTCGAGGGCGGCGGCGTCCTGGCGGCCGACGTAGCCGCCCGCGGCGAGCGCCGCCAGGGCGTCGAGGGTGGTGGCGCTGCGCAGCGTCGCGTCGCTGCGGCCGTGCACCAGCTGGAGGAGCTGGACGGCGAACTCGACGTCCCGCAGCCCGCCGGGTCCGAGCTTCAGCTCCCGGTCGACCTCGGCGACGGGGATGCCCGCGATGACCCGGCGCCGCATCTGCCGCACATCGGTGACGAAGTTCTCCCGCTCGGCGGCCTGCCACACCAGCGGCGCGAGCGTGTCGACGTAACGCTGCCCCAGCTCGGGGTCGCCCGCCGTCGGCCTGGCCTTCAGCAGCGCCTGGAACTCCCAGGTCTTCGCCCAGCGCTGGTAGTACGCGAGGTGGCTGTTGAGGGTGCGGACCAGCGGGCCGTTGCGGCCCTCGGGCCGGAGGTTGGCGTCGACCGGCCAGATGGTGCCCTCGACGGTGATGTCCGAGCAGACCTGCATCAGGCGCGCCGCGAGCCGGGTCGCGGCCTGGAGCGCCGCCGCCTCCTCGGTGCCCTCCTTGGCCTCGCCGACGAAGACGACATCGACGTCCGAGACGTAGTTCAGCTCCCGGCCGCCGCACTTGCCCATCGCGATGACGGCGAGGCGGCACACGGCGGCGTCGCCCGGCGCCTCCTCGGAGGCGATCTGCAGGGCGGCGCGGAGGGTCGCCGTCGCCAGGTCGGCCAGCTCCGCGGCGACCTCGCTGAGGTCGGTGGTGCCGCAGACGTCGCGGGCGGCGATGCCCAGCAGGCAGCGGCGGTAGGCGATCCGCAGCGCGTCCGGGCGCGGCAGCGCGCCGCCCTCCTCACCCCACACGCCCTCGGCGAGCGCCTCCTCGAACTCCGGGGTGGCCGGGTGCAGGTCCGCCGCCTCGTACGTGACGAGCGACTGCCAGTCGCGCGGGTGGCGGGCGAGGTGGTCGGCGAGCGCCTCGGAGGCGCCCATGACGCCCAGCAGCCGGTCCCGCAGCGGTTTCGCGGTGACCAGCGTGGCCAGCAGCCGCTGCCGCTCCGCCTCGCCCTGCGCCTCGACGAGCCGGACCAGCCCGAGCAGCGCCTGATCCGGGTCGGCGGCCCCGCCGAACGCCTCCAGCAGCACCGAGTCGTCGTGTACGGGGGCGAGTTCGGGCGTGTGGAGCAGCCGGGCGGCTGCCGACGGGTCGGTGAAACCGTGGCGCAGCAGCCGGGTGAAGGTGCTGCTCCGCCGGCCCTGCGGAGCGGGTTGTGCCATGGCGTGCACCTCTCGGGGTCCGCCCGGCCGCCGGGCCGGGCGACGGCGGGGATCGGGTTACAGGACCGGCAGCATCTTGCGCAGCTCGAAGGCGGTGACCTCGGAGCGGTACTCCTCCCACTCCTGTTTCTTGTTCCGGAGGAAGAAGTCGAAGACGTGCTCGCCGAGGGTTTCGGCGACCAGTTCGCTGCGCTCCATCAGGTCGATGGCCTCGCCGAGGTTCTGCGGCAGCGGCTCGATGCCCATCGCGCGGCGCTCGGCGTCGGTCAGCGCCCAGACGTCGTCGTCGGCGCCGGGCGGCAGTGCGTAGCCCTCCTCGATGCCCTTGAGTCCGGCAGCGAGGAGGACCGCGTACGTCAGGTACGGGTTGGCGCCGGAGTCGATGGAGCGGACCTCGACGCGGGTGGAGCCCATCTTGCCGGGCTTGTACATCGGCACCCGGATCAACGCGGAGCGGTTGTTGTGGCCCCAGCAGATGTACGAAGGGGCCTCGCCGCCGGCGCCCGCGGTGCGGTTGGCGCCGCCCCAGATGCGCTTGTAGGAGTTGACCCACTGGTTGGTGACGGCGGAGATCTCCCCGGCGTGGCGGAGCAGTCCGGCGATGAACGACCGGCCGACCTTGGAGAGTTGGTACTCCGCGCCGGACTCGTGGAAGGCGTTGCGGTCGCCCTCGAAGAGGGAGAGGTGGGTGTGCATACCGGAGCCGGGGTACTCGGAGAACGGCTTGGGCATGAACGTCGCCTGCACGCCCTGCTCCAGCGCCACCTGCTTCATGACCAGCCGGAACGTCATGATGTTGTCGGCGGTCGACAGCGCGTCGGCGTACCGCAGATCGATCTCCTGCTGGCCCGGGGCGCCCTCGTGGTGGCTGAACTCCACCGAGATGCCCATCGATTCGAGCATCGTGATGGCCTGGCGGCGGAAGTCCATGCCGACGTTCTGCGGGGTGTGGTCGAAGTAGCCGGAGGAGTCGCCGGGGGTGGGCCGCCGCCCGTCCACCGGCTTGTCCTTGAGCAGGAAGAACTCGATCTCGGGGTGGGTGTAGAAGGTGAAACCGAGGTCGGAGGTCTTCGCCAGGATGCGCTTGAGGACGTAGCGCGGGTCGGCGTACGAGGGGGAGCCGTCGGGCATCAGGATGTCGCAGAACATCCGGGCGGTGCCGGGGCCTTCCGCGCGCCAGGGCAGGATCTGGAAGGTGCCCGGATCCGGCTTGGCGATCATGTCGGACTCGTAGACCCGGGCGAAGCCCTCGATGGCGGAGCCGTCGAAGCCGATGCCCTCGTCGAACGCCTGCTCAAGCTCGGCGGGCGCGACGGCCACGGACTTCAGGAACCCGAGCACATCGGTGAACCACAGCCGAACGAAACGGATGTCACGCTCCTCCAGCGTGCGGAGCACAAACTCCTGCTGCTTGTCCATGGCTCACCAATCCTTGCAGGTCAATCGGCCCGTCCACATGTGTGGGACCACATCGTGTGGCACACCAGTATCACGCGCGGGAGTTACCGTCACATTACGCACCCTTGGCCTGATCCAGAACCGCCCGGCCGTGTCCTCGGGCCGCCGCCCGCCGCGCCGGGGGCGCACCCGGTGAGCCCGCCGTGGTCAGCGTGGGGCGCGCCGGCGCCGTCTGTCACGGCCCACGGCGCGGCAAACCGGCGGCTTGGCGCACTCCTGACCTCTCCGGGAGCCGCCGTTGACCCGTTCGTGACGGACCGGGACACGGCCCGTCACAGCTCCCGGACGGCCCGGGCGACGGCGTCCGGCGCGTCCGCCATCAGCAGATGCCCGGCGGGCGCGGCCACCACGAACCGGCCACCCAGCTCGGCGGCGAGGCCCCGCTGCCGCTCCAGCCACCGCAGCTCCCGGGGCGTCTCCCCGCCGCCGTACGCCGCGAGGACTGTCACCGGTACGGGTGGCAGCGCACGCTCCGGACGCAGCGCCGCCACCTCCGCCGCCTGGTAGGGGTGGGCGGCGTTCTCCAGCGCGCAGGCGCGGACGACGCGGCTGGTGCGGTACGTGGCGCGCTCCCAGGGGTGCGCGGGGTGCGGGCCGAGCGCCCCGGCACGGGAGACGAGGCGGCGTCCGGCCGGGCCGAGGGCGCGGGGCAGTCCGGCGGCGGAGGCGGCGCCCGCCACGCCGCCCGCCCAGGCGTGCCGGACCGCGCGCGGCAGCACCGGGCGGTCCGGGCCGGCGAGGCTGCCGTCGGCGAGGACGAGGCCCGCGCAGCGGTGCGGGTGGAGCCGGGCGAACGCCTCGGCGTGGAAGGCCGCCATGGAGTGGCCGACGACGGTGGCGGGGCCCGGGTGGCCGAGCGCGTCGAGGACATGGGCGATCCGGTCGGCCTCGGCGGCGGCGGTCGGCGGGCCGGGCGCGGGGGCGCTCAGGCCGAGGCCGGGGCGGTCGAAGCGGACGACGGTGCGGTCGGGGGCGAGCAGCGCGGCCACCGCCTCCCAGTCGAACCAGGCCATGCCGAGGCCGCCGCAGAGCACCACGACCGGCCCGGCGCCCTCCTGGAGCACGTGCAGCGGCACGCCGTCGACGCGCAGCATCCGGCCGGGCGGCGCGCCGGGGCCCGGACCGTCCGCGGCGTCCGCGCCGCGGGGCCGGTCCGGCGCGCGGTCCGTGCCGGCGCCGTGCCAGGTGCCGTCGTCGTGGCTGCCGTTCCCGCGGCTTCCGCTGTCCTGACTGCTGCCCCTGCTGCGGTTCATCCGCGGCCTCCCGTTCATCCGTCTCGCACCGCCCCCGGCCGCGCCCTGCTCGATTTCTTCCCGCCCGGCACCAATTCTCCCGCCCACCCAGCCCTGATTTCTCCCGCCCACCCAGCACCGGCTCTCCCGCCCGCCCAGCCCTGATTTCGCCCGCCCCGCGCGGTGATTCTCCCGCCGGGTGGGGCGGCCGTGGGCGGGGCGGGGGGCGTGCCGCCGTGTGCCGGGGCGCGCGGTGAGAAGGCCGCGCGGGCGACGCCCGCCGCCGTACGCCGGGTCGCGCGCCCACGGTCCCGGCCGCATGTCGCGCCCGCCCTCGCGTTCCGGGGCGCGCGTCCGCGGCGCCGGACACCGGGGCCGTACGGCGCGCCTTCCGCCCGGCGGATACCCCGTAGGGGTAACGACCCGGAGTGGCCGATAGCCCCGGAGGAAGGAGCGGTGTCCGTGGCGGGCGCCGTGACGCCGCGGATTCCCGCCCCCCAGGTCGTAAGGTGCCCCGCGAGGCACCACCCGACCGCCGGGCCCGCCGCGCGCCGCTCACCGCCGCCCGCCGGCCCCGCACCCCGAGACCCCCACCCACCTTCCTTCCACTCACTCCCCCATCGGCAATTTGTCCGCATCCGTTCTCTTTTGCACTCCACGTCCTGCCCGTGGCCGTGCGCCCACCGACACCCCGAGGTACTTCATGCGACCTGAGCACCCCTCTCGTCCCCTGACCGATCCGTCCGCCCGCCCCGCCGAGCCCGGGCGGCGGACGCTGCTCGGCGCGGGAGTCGCCGCCGTCGCCGCCGGTCTGCTCGGCGCGGGCGGCACCGCCACCGCCCGCCCGGCGCGCGCCGACGACAGGGGCGCGGCGGGCGCCTCCGGCGACGTCCCGCCCGGATACGTCACACCCGGCGGACCTCAGGTCCTCGCCGCCGAGAAGCGGCGCGGCGACGGACCGGTGCGGCAGCTGTCCCTGCTCGCCACGCCCACCCTCGTCCAGCTCGGCGGCCGCACCGTCCACACCTGGGCGTACGACGGGTCGCTGACCGGCCCGGTGATCCGGGCGACCGCGGGCGACGCGCTGGCGGTCGACTTCGCCAACCACCTGCCGCATCACACCACCGTCCACTGGCACGGGCTGGCGCTCCGCAACGACATGGACGGGGTGCCCGGCATCACCCAGCTCGCCGTGGCACCCGGGGCGTCCTTCCCGTACCACTTCAAGACGGCACGGCCGGGCACGTACTGGTACCACCCGCACGTCGGCGTACAACAGGACCGTGGCCTGTACGGGCCGCTGATCGTCGACGATCCCCGGGAGCCGCTCGCGTACGACAAGGAGTGGGTGGTCGTCCTCGACGACTGGGTCGACGGGATCGACGGCTCCACCCCGGACGCGATCCTCGAAGAGCTGAACCACGGGATGAGCCACAGCGGCCACGAGATGCGGGCAGCCGCCGCCCCGTCAAAGCGGGCAGCCGCCGCCCCGTCAAAGGGGCCGTCACGGATCCTGAGAGGCGCCCGCAGCGAACTGCTCGGCGGCGAGGCGGGCAACGTGGACTACCCGCTCCACCTGATCAACGGGCGGACCGCGGACGACCCGGAGACCTTCACCGCCGCCCCCGGCGACCGCATCCGGATCCGGATGATCAACGCGGGCGGCGACACCGCCTACCGGGTGGCGCTCGGCGGACACACCATGACCATCACCCACACCGACGGCCACGCCGTCGAGCACGCCGACACCGACACGCTGCTGCTCGGGATGAGCGAGCGCTACGACGTACTGGTCACCGCCAAGGACGGCGTCTTCCCGCTCACCGCGCTCGCCGAGGGCAAGAAGCACCTGGCCCAGGCCGTGCTGCGCACCGGCGGCGGCGCCGCGCCGGGCCCCGGCACCCGCCCCCGGGAACTGGACGGGAAGCTGGTCACCGCACCCGACCTGTACGCCGCGGAGTCGGTGCGGCTCCCCAAACGCGACGTCGACCGCCGCCATCAGATGGTGCTGACCGGGTCGATGGACCGCTTCAACTGGGCGATCAACCACGAGCCGTTCACGCCGTCGCAGCGCTACCCCGTCCGGGAGGGCGAGCGGGTGGAGCTGGTGTTCCGCAACCACACCCAGATGTGGCACCCGATGCATCTGCACGGCCACGCCTTCGAGCTGGCGGACGGCGGACCGCGCAAGGACACCGTCATCGTGCGCCCGCGCCGCACCGTGCGGGTCCACCTGGACGCCGACAACCCGGGCCTGTGGATGCTGCACTGCCACAACGTGTACCACTCGGAGAGCGGGATGATGACGGTGCTCGGGTACCGCGCCTAGCCCCACCCACAAGGGAGTTGGCGGGTGACGGCCACACGCACGGGCCGCCGCCCACGGCCGGGCGGGACGCGGGCCGCCCGGCCGCGCCCCGTCATCCGCCCGTCCCGCACGCGCCCCGCCCGTCATCCTCCCGACACCCCTCGCGACCATTCCCGACCCCCATCACGTCAGAAAGACGAATAGCGCGTCAGAAAGACGAATAAAATGGTGGGGTGCCTCAGCTTCGCGTCGCCCTCAACCAGATCGACACCTGCGTCGGCGCTCTCGCACGGAACACCGGGACGCTGCTGCACTGGACCCGCCACGCCGCCCAGCAGGGCGCGCACCTCGTCGCCTTCCCCGAGATGGCGCTGACCGGCTACCCCGTCGAGGACCTCGCGCTGCGCCCGTCGTTCGTCGAGGCGAGCCGCGCGGCGCTGACGGAGCTGGCCGGGCGGCTCGCCACCGAGGGGCTGGGCGAACTCCCCGTCGTCGTCGGCCACCTCGACCGCTGCGAGCGGGAGCTGCCCCGCTACGGGCGGCCCGCCGGGGCGCCGCAGAACGCGGCGGCGGTGCTGCACCGCGGCCGGATCGCGCTGAGCTTCGCCAAGCACCATCTGCCCAACTACGGCGTCTTCGACGAGTTCCGGTACTTCGTACCCGGCGACACGCTGCCCGTCGTACGGGTGCACGGCGTCGATGTGGCGCTGGCGATCTGCGAGGACCTCTGGCAGGACGGCGGCCGGGTCCCCGCCACCCGCACCGCCGGAGCCGGGCTGCTGCTCTCCCTCAACGCCTCGCCGTACGAGCGGCACAAGGACGACACCCGTCTGGAGCTGGTGCGCCGCCGGGCCCGGGAGGCCGGGTGCACCACCGCGTATCTGGCGATGACCGGCGGCCAGGACGAGCTGGTCTTCGACGGCGACTCGCTCGTCGTCTCCCCCGACGGCCGGGTGATCGCGCGGGCCCCGCAGTTCGCCGAGAGGTGCGTCCTGGTCGATCTGGAGCTGCCCGCGGCCGCCGCCGAGCCGCCGTCCGGCACCGTCGACGACGGGCTGCGCATCGACCACGTCACCCTCTCCGCCGACCCGCTGCCCGACTGCCCGCCGCAGACCCTGGGCGGCGAGGCGGAGCGGCTGGAGGACCTGGAGGAGATCTACACCGCGCTGGTCGTCGGGGTGCGGGCGTATGTCACGAAGAACGGCTTCCACAGCGTGGTGCTGGGCCTGTCCGGCGGCATCGACTCGGCGCTGGTGGCCACGCTCGCCTGCGACGCGCTGGGCGCCCGGCACGTCCACGGCGTCGCGATGCCGTCCGCGTACTCCTCGGAACACTCCCGCACCGACGCCGCCGACCTCGCCCGCCGCACCAGGCTGGCGTTCCGTACGGTGCCGATCGGCCCGATGGTCGACGCGTACATGGAGTCGCTGGGGCTGAGCGGGACGGCCGAGGAGAACCTCCAGTCGCGGGTGCGCGGCACCACGCTGATGGCGCTCTCCAACCAGGAGGGCCACCTCGTCCTCGCGCCCGGCAACAAAAGCGAGCTGGCCTGCGGTTACTCCACGCTCTACGGCGACTCCGTCGGCGCGTTCGGGCCGATCAAGGACGTCTACAAGAGCGACGTCTACGCGCTGGCCCGCTGGCGCAACGCCTCTGCCGCCGACCGGGGCCGCACCCCGCCGATCCCGGAGCACACCCTCACCAAACCGCCCAGCGCGGAACTGCGCCCCGGCCAGCTCGACACCGACACGCTGCCCGACTACGACGTCCTCGACCGGATCCTGGCGCGGTACGTCGACGGGGACCGGGGACGGGCCGAGATCGTCGCCGAGGGGTTCGACGACGCCCTCGTGGTGCGGGTGCTGCGGATGGTGGACGCAGCGGAGTACAAGCGGCGGCAGTACCCGCCGGGCACCAAGATCTCCGCGAAGGGCTTCGGCAAGGACCGGCGGCTGCCGGTCACCAACCTGTGGCGGGAGGGCGCCTGACGCGGCGGGCCGGGGCGCGTACGGCCCCGGGCACACGCCGGGCGTGAACCCGTCAGCCGCGGTGGTCGGCGGCGTCCTCGGCCGGGGTCTCCGCGGGCTCGTCCGGGGCGCCGCCGCGGGCCACGACGCGGGAGACGTCGCCGCCCTCCTTCGTACGGTCCAGGAGTCCGGCGGTGACGGCGACGGCGAGGCCCGCGGCGGCCAGCACCGCGCCGACGGCGGCGGGCGACGTCCAGCCCCAGTGCGCCGACAGGGCGAGGCCGCCCGCCCAGGCGCCGCCCGCGTTCGCGAGGTTGAACGCCGACTGGTTGGACGCGGCGGCCAGCGTCGGCGCGCCCTGCGCCTTCTCCATCGCCAGCATCTGGAGCGGTGTGGTCGTCATGAAGCCGACGGCGCCGATCAGGACGACGGCCACCAGCACGAGCGGCTTGTGCGGCGCGGCCAGCGGGAAGAGCGCGAGGACCGCGGCGAGGGCGGCCAGCGAACCGTAGAGGGTGGGGCGCAGCGCCCGGTCGGTGAGCGGTCCGGCGGCGAGGGCACCGAGCGTCATCCCGATGCCGAAGAGGGCGAGCACCAGCGTCACGGAGGTCTCGGAGAAGCCGGTGACCTTGGTCAGCACCGACGCGAGATAGCTGTAGAAGGCGAAGACACCGGCGAAACCGAGGACGGTGGTGAGCAGGCCGAGCAGCACCTGCCGCCCGGCGAGGGCGCGCAGTTCGCGGCCGAGCCCGGTGCGTTCCCCGGCGGGCAGCGGCGGCACCAGGCGGGCCAGGGCGGCCATCGCGACGACCCCGATGCCCGCGACGACGAGGAAGGTGGCGCGCCAGCCGAGGTGCTGGCCGAGGAGGGTCGCGGCGGGCACGCCGACGATGTTGGCGACGGTCAGACCGAGGAACATCGTGGCGACGGCGCGCGCCTGCCGCCCCTCGCGCACCAGCCGGGCGGCGACCACCGCGCCGACGCCGAAGAACGCGCCGTGCGGCAGGCCCGCCAGCAGCCGCCCGGCGACCAGCAGCGGGAAGTCGGTGGCGAGGGCGGAGGCGAGGTTACCGGCGGTGAAGAGCGCCATCAGCGCCACGAGCATCGGCTTGCGGGGGACGCGGGAGCCGAGCGCGGTCAGCAGCGGGGCGCCGATGACGACGCCGAGGGCGTAGGCGGAGACGAGGTAGCCGGCGGTGGGCACGGAGGTGCCCAGATCGTCCGCGACGTTGGGCAGCAGGCCCATCATGACGAACTCTGTGGTGCCTATTCCGAAGGCCGAGATCGCGAGCGCGAGCAGAGCCACGGGCATGAGAGACCTTTCGGAGCGGTACACGGGGCGGTGCGGGGCGTCCGCGCGGGCGGCGCCGCGGGATCACCGCCGTAAGTTCGGGGACGGAACAAAGTCTGGCAGGTCCGGAATTCCGGCGGGTGACGACGGTGCGACCCCGCGGTGTGCCGTTGTGCACGATGGGGGTGCGCCGTTGCGCGTCGCGGACATCTGCTTCCCTGCGGCCCGGACACGGCGGAGCGGGCGGAACATCGCCGTTCCGCCCGCCCGGTGTCCGGTCACCCGGTGGGGTCAGGAGCCGCCGGAGAGGTTGATCGACGCGGCGATCGGCAGGTGGTCGCTGCCGGTGGCGGGCAGTGTCCAGGCGGCCACCGGCTCCAGGCCCCGGGTCATGATCTGGTCGATCCGGGCCATCGGGAACGACACCGGCCAGGTGAAGCCGAAGCCGTCGCCCGCCGCGCCCTGCGCCGAGCGCATCTGGGAGGTGACGGGCGCCAGCGACCGGTCGTTCATCGTGCCGTTGAGGTCGCCGAGGAGCACCACCTGGCGCAGCGGTTCCTGCGAGACGGCCTTGCCGAGCGCGGCGGCGCTGGCGTCGCGCTGGCTGGCGGTGAAGCCCGCCTTGACCTTGACCCGCACCGAGGGCAGATGCGCGACGTACACCGCGATCTTCTCGCCGTCCGGGGTGGTCAGCGTGGCGCGCAACGCCCGCGTCCACCCCATCTTGATCGGCACCGACGCCGCGTCGGACAGCGGCCGCTTGCTCCAGAGGCCGACGGTGCCCTTGACCGCGTGGTACGGGTACGCCGTCGCGAGGCCCTTCTCGTAGGCGGGCAGTGCCTGGGCCGTCACCTCCTCCAAGGCGACGACGTCCGCGTCGGCGGCCACGAGGTCCCGGGCGGTGCCCGCGGGGTCGGGGTTGCCCGCGTCGACGTTGTGGGTGACGAACGTCAGATCGCCGCCGGTGCCCGTCTTGCCGGTGACCTGGCCGCCGAAGAGGCCGGCCCAGGCGACGACCGGCAGCACCAGGGCGACCAGCGCCGTCGCCGAGCGGCGCAGCACCGCGAGCAGGAGCAGCAGCGGGATGCCCAGGCCCAGCCACGGCAGGAACGTCTCCAGCAGGCTGCCGAGGTTGCCCACGGTGTTGGGGACCTTGGCGTGCAGCAGCATCAGCAGGCCGAGCGCCACGGCCAGCACCGCGAGCACGATGCCGCGCCGCCACATCCGCTCCGGCCGCCACCACCTGCGCAGACGCTCGGCCCGGGAACCGGTCTGTTCAGGGCCCGGCCCCTGCTCCGGCTCCGTCATGTACGCCTGCGCCATTCCGCTTCCCTCACTGCTCTGTCCCCCGCGGCCTCGTCCGCCCACCGACCCTAGGTGATCGCCGGGCGCCGCCTTTCCACGAATAGTGACGAGGCGGCCACGGGGGAAAGTTCCGGCCGCGGGTCCCGCATCGCATCCTGTGACAGAACGGGCACATGCGTCCGCCCACCCCGGCGCACGGCACCCTGCCGGGCGCCCCCCGCGCGGGCCCGGGCGCCGTCCGCTCACGGGCGCGGGCGCACCCCCTCCAGCACCGTGTCGACGATCTGCTCGGCGAGCCCCTCCGGCAGCGCCGTGCGCTCGTCGAGGAGGGCCCGCGCCAGCATCGGGCCGGCGAAGAGATCGGCGAGCACATCGACCTCGCGGTCGGCGCGGATCTCGCCCCGCGCCATCCCCCGTCGCAGTACCGCGTGCATCGCCTCGCGGCGGGCCCGTATGACGGTCTCGTGGTACTCGCGCCAGACGGCGGGCTGCGCCTGGACGTGCGTGAGGACGGAGCGGAACACCGCGGAGTGGCGCTTGGCGAGGCCGCGGCGGCGCAGATGCTCCAGCATGGCGACGAGGTCGTCGCGGACCGAGTCGCCGCGCGCCGGGGGAAGGTCGTCCTCCAGGGAGCGGATGACATCCAGGAGCAGGGCGTTCTTGCCGGGCCAGCGGCGGTAGACGGTGGCCTTGCCGACGCCCGCGGCGCGGGCGATGCCCTCCATCGACAGGTCGCCGATGGAGGCGCCTTCCTCGATGAGGCGCAGCACCGCCTCGACGATGGCGGTGTCCGCCGCGGCGGAGCGAGGACGGCCGCGGCGCCCGTCCGCCGCCTCCGGGGTGGCCGGGCCGGGGCGGCCACCGGGGCCCTCGGGTGCGGCCGGGCCGGTCATTTCGGTGCCTGCGCGGTCTCGTCCGGGCGCGGCACGGCGACGGGCGCGGCGGTCGCCGGACGGCCGGGCAGGAACACCGCGACCACCACGGCGCCGATCAGCGCGATGCCGGACGAGGCGAGGGCGGTGAGGTGCATGGCGTGGACGAAGGCGTCCTGCGCGGCGGTCACCAGGGGCCGCCCGGCGGGGCCCAGCCGGGCGGCGACGCCAAGGGTGGCCTCGATGGACTCACCGGCGGCATGCCGCGCCGGCCCCGGCAGACCGGGGACGGAGTCGAGGGCGCCCTTGATGGAGTCGCGGTAGGTCGTGGAGAGCACCGAGCCGAGGACCGCGACGCCGAGGGTGCCGCCGACCTGCCGGAAGGTGTTGTTCAGCGCCGAGCCGGAACCGGCCTTCTCCCGGGGCAGCGACTGCATGATCGAGACGGTGACCGGCGGCATGATGTGCGCCATTCCGGTGCCCTGGAGAAAGAAGATCGCCTCCATCAGCCACATCGGGGTGGAGACGTCGAGCAGCAGCAGTCCGGCCATGGTGACGGCGACGGCGAGCATCGCGGCGGTGCACACCGCGCGGGCGCCGAAGCGGTCGACGGCGTGCCGGGCGCGCGGCGCGAAGATCATCTGCGCGGCGGCCAGCGGCAGGATCAGCAGCCCCGACTCCAGCGGGGTGTAGCCGCGCACGCTCTGCACGTAGAAGACGATGAAGAAGGTGACGCCCATCAGCGCGAAGAAGACCAGCGCGATGGCGGCGACAGCGGCGGAGAAGGCCGGGTTGCGGAAGTAGCCGATGTCGATGGACGGGTGGTCGCTGCGCTTCTGGTGGACGACGAAGACCGCGAGGACGGCGAGGCCGGCGAGGACGGTGCCGATCACCTCGGGGTCGGTGAAGTCGGCGAGCCGGCCGCCCTTGATGATGCCGTAGACCAGCAGGACCAGGCCGACGACGGAGAGCGCGACGCCGGCCGGGTCGAGGCGGCCGGGTGCCGGGTCGCGGGAGTCGGGCACCAGGAAGGCCATCGCCACCAGCGCGACCAGCACGATCGGGACGTTGATCAGGAAGACCGAGCCCCACCAGAAGCGGTCGAGCAGCAGGCCGCCGGCGATCGGGCCGACGGCGATGGCCAGACCCACGCCGCCCGCCCAGACGCCGATCGCCCTCGGCTGCTCCTCGCGCTCGAAGACGTTCATCAGGATGGCGAGGGTCGCGGGCATCACGAAGGCGCCGCCCAGGCCCATCAGGGCGCGGAACGCGATCAGCTCGACGGGCGAGGCGGCGAACGCGGCGAGCACCGACCCGGTGCCGAACACCACCATGCCGAACAGCAGGACCTTCTTGCGGCCGAGACGGTCGCCGAGCAGGCCCGAGGTGAACAGCAGACCGGCGAAGACCAGGGTGTAGGCGTTGATCGCCCACTCCAGCTCGCTCTGGGTGGCGCCCAGACCGGCGGGCGCGGGCATCGCGATGGTCTTCATCGCGACGTTGAGGATGGAGTTGTCGAGCACCACGATCAGCAGGCTGAGCATGAGCACGGAGAGGATCACCCAGCGATGGCGGTGCACGGTCGCGTCGACGCGACCGGAGCTCGGGGCGCCCGAGCGGATCGGGGAGTTGGCCATGCCCGCCAGCGTACGCCTTTCGATACGAGACCGTTCCGTATTGCCGTTTCCTCCGGGGAAGGCCGGGGTGCGGCGGGGCGGACCGGGGATGTCCCGGGGGTATCGGGGCGCTCGCAGGGAACGGGACGGCCCTCCGGCCCGGCCCAGGTCAGGCGCCCGGCCCTGCGCCGCCGGACGACCTCCCCCTTCCCCGTCCCGGTGGGCCATGCCAGCATGGAGGGGATTCCGGAGACGCCGTAAGGGCGCTTCGAGATGAGAACAGGAGCCGTCACCATGACGCAGCTTTCGCCTGCCCGGAAACCGGCCGCGGAGCCCGCAGCGACGCCGCCCGCCGAGCCCGGCAAGACCCTCTACGGCGGAACCCGTTCACGCCGGGTCACCGTCCGCGACATCGCCGCCGCCAAGGAGCGCGGGGAGAAATGGCCGATGCTGACGGCCTACGACGCGATGACCGCGTCGGTCTTCGACGAGGCCGGGATCCCCGTCCTGCTCGTCGGCGACTCGATGGGCAACTGCCACCTCGGCTACGAGTCGACCGTGCCGGTCACGATGGACGAGATCACCCTGCTGTCCGCCGCCGTCGTCCGCGGCACCGACCGCGCCCTGATCGTCGCCGACCTGCCGTTCGGCGCGTACCAGGAGGGCCCCGTCCAGGCGCTGCGGAGCGCCACCCGGCTGGTCAAGGAGGCCGGTGCCGGGGCCGTGAAGCTGGAGGGCGGGGAGCGCTCCGCGCACCAGGTGGAGCTGCTGGTGTCGTCCGGCATCCCCGTCATGGCGCACATCGGGCTGACCCCGCAGTCGGTTCACGCGTTCGGCGGCTACCCCGTCCAGGGCCGTGGCGAGGAGGCCGCGCAGCAGCTGTTGCGGGACGCCAAGGCGGTGCAGGACGCGGGCGCGTTCGCGGTGGTCCTGGAGGCCGTCCCCGCGGAGCTGGCCGCGGAGGTCACGCGGTCGCTGCACATCCCGACGGTCGGCATCGGCGCCGGGGCGGAGTGCGACGCGCAGGTGCTGGTGTGGACGGACATGGCCGGGATGACCGCGGGCCGGGTCCCGCGCTTCGTCAAGCAGTACCTCGCGCTGCGGGAGCTGCTGGGCGGGGCGGCGAAGGAGTTCGCCGAAGAGGTCGTCGCCGGGACGTTCCCGGAGGAACGGCACACCTTCCACTAGGGGCGTGACCGGGGGCCGGTGCACGTCCGATCCGGCCCCCGTACCCGGCCCCGTACCGGCCCCGTGTCGGCGGTCCGTGGCCGTGGTCCGGCCCCTGTCGGTGGTCTGTCGGTGGCGTGTCGGTGGCGTGTCGGCGGGGCCCGGCACCGTAGGGGGCATGACACGACAGACGAAGACCCCCGGGGGCGGCAACGCCGTGGAGGTGCGCGGTCTGGTCAAGCACTTCGGCGACGTGAAAGCCGTCGACGGGGTGGACCTGGACGTGCGCGAAGGCACCGTGCTCGGCGTACTCGGACCGAACGGCGCCGGTAAGACCACACTCGTCCGCTGCCTGTCCACGCTGCTCGTCCCGGACGCCGGGAGCGCCGTCGTCGCCGGGTACGACGTGGTGCGCCAGCCCCGCGCGCTGCGCCGCACCATCGGGCTGACCGGACAGTACGCCTCGGTCGACGAGAAGCTCTCCGGCTACGAGAACCTCTACATGATCGGCCGGCTGCTCGACCTGTCGCGCAAGGACGCCCGGCGCCGCGCCGACGAGATGCTGGAGCGGTTCTCGCTCACCGAAGCCGCCAAGCGCCCCGCCGCCAAGTACTCCGGCGGGATGCGCCGCCGCCTCGACCTCGCCGCGTCCATGATCGGGCGGCCCGCCGTCCTCTACCTGGACGAGCCGACGACCGGCCTCGACCCGCGTACCCGCAACGAGGTGTGGGACGAGGTGCGGCGCATGGTCCGCGAGGGCGCCACCGTGCTGCTGACCACGCAGTACATGGAGGAGGCCGAGCAGCTGGCGAACGAGCTGACGGTCATCGACCGCGGCCGGGTCATCGCCGAGGGCCTCGTCGACGAGCTGAAGGCCAAGGTCGGCGGCCGCACCCTGCAGATCCGGCCCGCCGACCCCACCGCCCTCGACGCGGTGGCCGCGGCCCTGGCGGGCGCCGGTCCGGACGGCCTCGGCGGCGCGACGTCCGACCCCGCCGAGGGCGTCGTCAACGTCCCCATCGTCAGCGACGGGCAACTGACCGCGGTGATCGGCCTGTTGGGGCGCCACGACATCGCCCTCGCCGGGATCAGCACCCATCTGCCCAGCCTGGACGAGGTGTTCCTCGCCCTCACCGGCCAGAAGTCCTCGGAGGCACCGGCCGACGACGACGCACGCGAGAACGACCAGCAGTACGCGGAGGTACCGGCATGAGTGCCGCGACATTGACGGCACCGGCGACGAAGCCGGGCGCCGACGACGGCCGGATCGGACTGCGCGCCAACCTGCGCCACATCGGCGCGCTGGTGCGGCGCAACGCCCTCCAGATCAAGCAGGATCCCGAGTCGATGTTCGACGCCCTGCTGATGCCCGTCATCCTCATCCTGCTGTTCGTCTACGTCTTCGGCGGCGCCATCGCGGGCAAGGGCCAGCAGCAGGAATACGTGCAGTACCTGGTGCCCGGCATGATGGCGATGATGGGCATGAACATCGCCATGGCGGTGGGCGCCGGCGTCAACGAGGACTTCCGCAAGGGCGTCATGGACCGCTTCCGGACCATGCCGATAGCGCGCTCCTCGGTACTGATCGCCAAGATCGTCGTCGAGGTCGGCCGGATGCTGATCGCCACCACGATCCTGCTGGTCATGGGCTTTCTGCTGGGCCTGGAGATCAAGGGCGGCATCCTGCCGTTCCTCGGTTCGGTCGCCCTGTCGACGGTCTTCGGCGCCGCCCTGATGTGGATCTTCATCCTGCTGGGGCTGGCGGTGAAGACGCCGCAGGCGGTGCAGGGGCTGGCGATGCTCGTCCTGATGCCGCTGCAGTTCGGCTCGTCGATCTTCGCGCCGACCGCGTCGATGCCCGGCTGGCTGGAGGGCTTCACCAAGGTCAACCCGCTCTCCACCCTCGCCGACGCCGCCCGCGCCCTGATCAACGGGCACGGCGCCGTCGCCCACCCCGCGCTGATCACGCTCGGCTGGGCGGCGGTGATCACGGCGGTCACGATGCCGCTGGCGGTCAGGAAGTTCCGTACGAAGACCTGATCCGCGGCGGAGAGCCGTTCCGTTACGGAGAACCGACCGTTACGGAGAACCGTTCCGTTACGGAGAACCGCACCGCGCCGGTGGCGGACCCGTTGGGCATACGGGAGTTTGACGACAGGCCCCGGCCCGGCTCGCGTCAGATGAGGGCGGTGGCCTCCTCCAAGGAGAGGCCACCGCCTTCGGCGTACCCCCGCGCGTACGCCGCGTCGCCGACCGCCGCGCGGGCATCCGCCTCCGCCGTGGCCCTGAGGTGCCGGACCGCCCGCTGCGGGACGTGCCCCGGCGACCACAGGGTGTCGTACGCGCCCACCAGCCGTGCCGCGTCCCGCCCCGCCCCGGCGCCGTGCACCGCGAGCAACACCCGCGCACCTGTGAGCAGTTGGGTCACCGGCAGGTCCGGGGCCACCAGCCGGGTCAGCTCGTCCTGCATCGTGGCGACGGCCACCCGCAGCCGCTCCAGCAGCCCGTCGGGGCGGCCCGCCTCGACGTCCACGGTGACCAGCGCCGCGTCCACCATTCCGACGAACAACTCCGGGCCCCACGTCAGCGAGTCCCCCCGCACCAGCTCCAGCTGCTCGCGCGCCGCGTCCAGCCGACCGGTCACCAGCAGGTGCATCGCCAGCGTCAGCCGGGCGAACGGCACCGCGTCCCGCCCGGCGGCCAGGTCCTCGGTCCGCGTCAGCACCTCGCGCAGCAGCCGCTCCCCCTCCTCGCCCTGCCCGTCCTCGACCAGCGCCCCGCCGAGCCGGGTCCGCAGGATCAGCGTCTGGCCGTGGGCGCCCAGCTCCTCGGCGTACCGCATCGCCGCGCGGTAGTCGTCGGCGGCGAGCGCGTACCGGCCGCGTGCCTCCCGGGCCTCGCCCCGCCCGGCGAGGGCCTCGGCCACCCCCCAGTCGTCGCCGATCTCCAGGAACAGCCGCAGTGACTCGTCGGCGTCCCGGCTCGCCTGCTCCAGCGCGCCGGGCCGGTCGTTGAGGATCTTCGCGCGCAGCTGGAGGACGAAGGCCAGCTCCCAGTCGTAGCCGAGCGCGCGGCAGGCGGCGACGCCCCGGTCGGCGAGTTCCACCAGATCGGCCTGCCGTCCGGAGAGCAGCACCGGGTAGTACCAGAGCGCGCCCGGCACCCGGCAGGTCTGCGGCATGCCCGCGCGGTACGCGGCGAGTACCCCGGCCATCTCCTCCTTCCGCCCCGGTGCGGCCACCAGTTCCGCGTAGTTCTCCGTGCACGACAGCTCCACCAGCCGCACCTCCCGGCGGGCCTCCAGCAGCTGCTCCCCGCTCATCGGGGGCGGCGCGTCGATCGGCCGGTCGTGGAGGTCCGGCGCGGGGGTGACGGGCGGCAGGAACGGGTTCGGACCCAGCGCCCCCGCCGCCCGCGACCACGTACGGGCGTCCACCCGGTGGTCGCGCAGGCCCCAGAACCACTGGAGCGACAGCACCAGGCACAGCGCCTCGTGCTCGTCGGACGCGGCGACGGCGCGACGCAGCGCGGTCCGCAGATTGTCGTGCTCCAGCTCCAGCCGCTCCAGCCACGCCCGCTGGCCGGGGCCGCGCAGCAACGGGTCGGCGGTGCGGGCCAGTTCGCGGTGGGCGACGAGGTGACGGCGCTCGGCGGCGGCGCGTTCGCCCGCCTCGTCCAGCCGCTCGCCCGCGTACTCCGCGACCGTCTCCAGGAGGCGGTGACGCATCCGGCCGTCCGCCGCCGGGGCGGCGACCACCAGCGACCTGTCGATCAGCGAGCCGAGGACGGCCGCCACCTCCCGCCGGTCGACTCCGTCGCCCGCGCAGACCTCCTCGGCCAACTCCGGGTCCCAGCCCCCGGCGAAGACGGACAGCCGCCGCAGCACGGCGCGTTCGGGTGCGTCGAGGAGGTCCCAGGACCAGTCGACGACGGCGCGCAGCGTCTGCTGGCGGGGCAGCGCGGTACGGCTGCCGCTGGTCAGCAGCCGGAAACGGTCGTCGAGGCGGTCGGCGAGCTGCCGCGGGGAGAGCATCCGCAGCCGGGCGGCGGCCAGTTCGATGGCGAGCGGCAGCCCGTCGAGGCGGCGGCAGATCTCCGCGCACGCGGCCGGGTCGTCGGCGGCGCGGAAGCCGGGCCGGGCGGCGGCGCCCCGGTCGGCGAGCAGCCGCAGCGCCACCGGGTCGGGCAGCGGCTCCACCGGGCGCAGCACCTCGCCGGGGACGGCCAGCGGCTCCCGGCTGGTCGCCAGGACCGTCACCCCCGGGCAGTCGGCCAGCAGCCGTTCGGCGAGCGCGGCGGCGGCACCGACGACGTGCTCGCAGTTGTCGAGGATCAGCAGCATCCGGTGGTCGGAACAGTGCTCGGTGAGGCGGCCCAGCGGATCGAGCGCCGTGGGGTCGGTGGCGGCGCGCAGCCCCTCCGCGGTGGAGCCGCGTACCACCGTCTCGCGGGCGCCGAGGGCGGTGAGCACGGTCTCCGGCACCGTCGCCGGATCGTCGACCGGCGCCAGCTCCACCAGCCACACCCCCTGCGGCCAGGCCCCCGGCAACGCCCCCGCGGCCGACTCCGCCCCCTCCTGCGAGAGCCGGGTCTTGCCCGCGCCGCCGGGTCCCAGCAGTGTCACGAGCCGGTGCGCGGCGAGGTCCGCCCGCAGCCCGGCCAGTTCGCGGTCGCGGCCGACGAAGGAGGTGCGGCGGGCGCGGAGGTTACCGGGAGGCGGGGGCGCCGCCGGGTGCGCGGAGGGTTCCGGGTGCGCGTGGGGTACGGCGGGGGCCGGGGGCGTGGCGGACTCAGCGGGCGGGGCCGGGGACGCCGGCGCGGATGCGGGCCCCGGCGCACCGGCGGCGTCCGGGGACGGCCCGGACGCCGAGGCGACGCCCTCCCCGGCCGGTCCGGACGCCGACGGGGCGGCACCCTCCCCGACCGGTCCGGATCTCAGCAACTCCCCGTGCAGCTCCCGGAGTTCGGGCCCCGGATCCGCGCCGAGCCGGTCCGCGATCCCCACCCGGACCTCCTCGTACGCGGCGAGCGCCTGCGCCGTCCGGCCCGCGGCGCGCAGCGCCCGCAACCGCAGCGCCTGCAACGGTTCGTCCAGCGGATGGTCCCGGCACAGCGCGTCCAGCCCCGGCAGCGCCTCCTCGGCCCGCCCGAGGGCGAGGTCCGCGGCGCACCGGACGCGGCGGGCGTCCAGCCGTCGCCGCTCGGCCCGGACCGCGTCCGTACGGGCCGCCGGGAGGTCGGCGAGGGCCGGGCCCCGCCACAGTGCCAGCGCCTCGTCCAGCACGGCGGCGGCGCGGCGCGGATCGCCGTCGGTGAGCGCCGCGGTGCCGTCCGCGGTCAGCCGTTCGAACCGCGGCAGGTCCACCGCGTCCGGCTCCGCGCGCAGCAGGTACGTGCCGTCGGCGGACGCGACGGCCGCGTGCCCCAGGGCCCGCCGCAACCGGCCGACCAGCGCCTGGAGCGCGCCGTTCGCGTCCGTCGGCGGGTCCATCCCCCAGATGTCCGCGATCAGCGCGTCGGTGGGCAGCGCCCGGCCCGGCCGCAGCGCGAGCGCGGCCAGCAGCGCGCGCAGCCGCGCGCCCCCGAGGGGCACGGCCGTCCCGTCCGCCCTCAGTGCCTGCGTCGTGCCCAGAATTCCGTACCGCACCCGAACATTGTCGGTCACGTTCCGTCCCTTCCTCCCCGTACGGGGCGCCGCCCCCGGAACGGACGCTGTGGGTAGAAGGTCGTGTCCGGAACGGGCCCGCCCCACCTTCTCCCGGGCGCCCGTTCCGCGACCACCGGATCCCGCACCGGGGTACGGGCGGCGTGCCGGAGGCCGGACGGCCGGGGCGGCCGGGAGTCCGGGCCCCGGCGCGGTGACCGGAGCCCGGCCCCGGCACCGGGGCGCACGCGGGACGGCGCGCGCCCCCGTACAACGGTTCCGTCCCGGGCCGTGCACGGACCACCCCGCCGCCGATACGGTCGGGGCTACCGTCACCCGTACCGCGCGGCCCGGCCACACCGCGTACGTACCGTCCACCGCCGTCCGCACCTGGGAGCCCCGCACGATGACCACCGCAGTACGGCACGCCGAGCGCCGCGTCAGTCCGGTCTTTCTCGCGCTCGTCGCGGTGATGGCGGTCTCGGGGTGGGCCGTCTGGAGCGAGCAGCTCGCCGCGAGCACCGGTTTCGCGGTGTTCCTGTTCGTCGTCTCCGGCTGGGTGGTGTCGCTCTGCCTCCACGAGTACGCACACGCCAGGACGGCGCTGCACAGCGGCGACATCTCCGTGGGCGCCAAGGGCTATCTGACGCTGAACCCGCTCAGGTACACCCACGCCCTGCTGAGCATCGTGCTGCCGGTGATCTTCGTGATCATGGGCGGGATCGGTCTGCCCGGCGGCGCGGTCTTCATCGAACGGGGCCGCATCCGGGGCCGCTGGCGCCACAGCCTGATCTCGGCCGCCGGTCCGCTGACCAACATTCTCTTCGCCGCCGTGGCCACCGCCCCGTTCTGGCTGCACGCCCTGGACGGCGTCCCCGACCCGTTCCGCTACGCCCTGGCGTTCCTGGCCCTGCTCCAGGTGACGGCGGCGATCCTCAACTTCGTCCCCGTCCCGGGCCTGGACGGCTACGGCGTCCTCGAACCCTGGCTCTCCCCCGGCCTGCGCCGCCAGGTCGAACCGTTCGCGCCGTTCGGCCTGCTGGCGGTCTTCGGCCTGCTGTGGGTCCCGGAGATCAACCACGTCTTCTTCCAGCTCGTGGACACGATCCTCGACACCCTGGGCGTCTCCCGCTGGGACTCCTACTGGGGCCAGGAATTCTTCCGCTTCTGGCAGGGGGAGCCGCAGGTTCCGGTGCGGTAGGGGTACGGGGGCGGCGGCCCCGGCCGCGCCCCCCTCAGCCCGTGGCCGCGGTCTCCGCCGCGGCCGCGCGGGCGAGCCGGGCGCGGCGGACGTAGAACCACGCCATGTTGCTGGAGATACCGGCCATCAGGATCCAGACGATGCCGAGCCAGCTGCCCTGGACGAACGAGACGACGGCGGCCGCCACGGCGAGGACGCAGACCGCGACGGCGAATACGGCCAGTCGCGGTGCCGGGCGGGACGAGGGAACGGAGGGCATGGGGGTCGGCTCCTGTCGGGATGGTGCGGTCCCTCCCAGTGTCCCCCATGGCTCCCGGGGGCCCGGCGGGGGTCGGACACCCCGGGAACCGCCACGGCACCGGCCGCGCCCCGCTCCCGCCGGGCGGTACGCCGTGCGGCGGGGCTCACACGTCCGTGAGCCGCACCCCTGCATGCGCCTTGTACCGCCGGTTGACGGAGATCAGGTTGGCGACGAGGGATTCGACCTGGTGGGCGTTGCGGAGGCGGCCGGCGAAGACTCCGCGCATGCCCGGGATGCGGCCGGCGAGGGCCTGGACGAGGTCGGTGTCGGCGCGGGACTCGCCGAGGACCATCACATCGGTGTCGATCTCGTGGGTGTCCGGGTCCTGGAGGAGGACGGCGGACAGGTGGTGGAAGGCGGCGGTGACGCGGGATTCGGGGAGCAGGGCGGCGGCCTGTTCGGCGGCGCTGCCCTCCTCGGGCTTGAGGGCGTAGGCGCCCTTCTTGTCGAAGCCGAGGGGGTTGACGCAGTCGATGACCAGCTTGCCGGTCAGCTCCTCGCGGAGGGATTCGAGGGTCTTGGCGTGGCCGTCCCAGGGCACCGCGACGATCACGATGTCGCTGCGGCGGGCGCATTCGGCGTTGTCGGCGCCCTCGACGCCGTGGCCGAGTTCGGCGGCGGCGGTCTGCGCGCGGTCGGCGGCGCGGGAGCCGATGATCACCTTCTGCCCGGCCTTGGCGAGGCGGTAGGCGAGGCCGCGGCCCTGGTCGCCGGTGCCGCCGAGGACGCCGACGACGTGCCCGGAGACGTCGGGCAGGTCCCACGGGTCGCGCTTGAGGGCGGCCTTGGCGCGGGTCGCGACGTTCTCGGAGAAGGCGGGATCGGAGGCGGGGATGTGGTCAGCAGTAGTCATGGCAGTGATGGTGCCATGGGCGGCGAGGCCGCGGATCATGCTGTGGACGGGCCTTTCGATCTTGGTCCGGGGCCGCGGGAACGCCCCGCCGTCACGACCCCGAAGCCGGCCCCCAGGCCGAGCGCATCGCCCCCTCACTCCGCCAACCGCCGCCGGATGTCCCCGAAGTGCCGGTGCATCGCCTCGACCGCGCGGTCGCCGTCGCCCTCCTCCAGGGCGGTGACGATCTCGGCGTGCTGATGGTGGGTCACCCGGGGGTCCCGGGGGCCGTCGGAGAGGTCGTCGCGGACGCGGCGGAGCGCTTCCCAGAAGGCGTCGAGGACGTCGCTGAGCAGCTGGTTGCCGAGGGAGCGGTAGAGCGCGAGGTGGAAGGCGCGGTCGGTGGAGCCGTTGACCTGCCCGGCGGCCGCCTCCTCCCCCATACGGGCGACGAGGCCCTTGAGGACGGCGAGGTCCTCGGGGGGCAGATCGCGGGCAACGGTGGCGATGAGCCCGGACTCCAGCGCCTCGCGGACCTCCATCAGCTCGTAGAGGCTGGATTCGCCCTGGTGGTGGCGGACGGCGGCACGGAAGGCGACGCCCTCGACGAACGGTTCGAGGGTGAGGGGGCCGACGTAGGTGCCGAAGCCGTGCCGGATCTCGACGATGCGCATGGCCTGGAGCGCCTTGAGCGCCTCGCGGACGGAGTTGCGGCTGACGTCGAGGAGGCCGACCAGTTCGGCCTCGGTGGGCAGCGGGTCGCCGGGCGTGAGCCTGCGCTCCAGGATCAGCTGCTTGATCTGCCCCTGAACGTCCTCGGACAGCGTGCCTCGCGCCATGAATCTCCCTCTCCCGCATCTGCTGTGCGGCGGTCGGCGACCCGCCCCTGCCGGGGACCGGCGCCCTTGACCGACCGCGTGTCCACCTGGCTATTGTGACCCAGACATAGGACATCCCATGTCCGATGTCCCGTGGGACGGGACGCCCGCCCGCCCCACGCACCACCGCTGGAGAGCCCATGGCACTGCCCGCACCCCTGCACGGCGTCGTCCCCCCGCTCTGCACCCCGCTCGACCCGCACGGCGAGGTCGACACCGCCTCCCTCGCCCGCCTGGTGCACCACCTCCTCGACGGCGGCGTCCACGGGCTGTTCGCGCTGGGTTCGACCGGCGAGGTCGCCTACCTCACCGACGACCAGCGCGCCCAGGTACTCGACACCGTCGTCCGGGCGGCGGACGGCCGCGTCCCGGTGCTCGCCGGGGTCATCGACACCACCACCCCCCGCGTCCTCGCGCACGCCGCCACCGCCGCCCGCCTCGGCGCCGACGCCCTCGTCGCCACCGCGCCGTTCTACACCCGCACCCATCCGCGCGAGATCGCCGCGCACTTCCGCCGCGTCCGCGCCGCCGTCGGCCTGCCGCTCTTCGCGTACGACATCCCCGTCGCCGTCCACACCAAGCTGCCCGCCGCGCTGGTGCGGGAGCTGGCCGAGGACGGCACGCTGGCCGGGCTCAAGGACAGCAGCGGCGACGAGGGCGGGCTGCGGCGGCTCCTCGTCGCACTGGGCGGCCGCACCGGGCGCCGCACCGGCCCGGCACCGCGCTTCTCGGTGCTGACCGGCTCCGAACTGACCGTGGACGCCGCGCTGTTGGCAGGCGCGGACGGTGTGGTGCCCGGGCTCGGGAACGTCGATCCGGCCGGGTACGTACGCCTCCACGACGCGGCGCGGGCCGGGGACTGGACGGCGGCCGCCGCCGAACAGGAGCGGCTGGCAGCGCTGTTCGCCATGGTGGACGTCGGCCCGGAGGCCGAGATGGGGCGCAGCTCGTCGGCGCTCGGGGCGTTCAAGGCGGCGCTGGCGCTGCGCGGCGTCATCGCGCACGGTACGACCGCCGCGCCCCAACTCCCGCTGGGCGAGGCGGCCGTCGCCGAGGTCGGCCGGATGCTGGACACCGCCGGGCTGCTCCCGGCGCGCTGACCGGCCGCCGCTCGCGAGCTCCCCGCAGACCGCGCGCGTCCGGCCCCCTGGAGGCACCGTGCACGCTCCGCAGCAGCCGCCCCGGGGACCGCGCCCCCTTTCGGGTGAAGTGCGGGTGGGGCGGCCCGGGGTGGCGGGCGCTGCGGGAGGATGCCGGGCCATGGACGCCGTACGGGTCGCGTTGCTGCGCGACGTTCTCGCCGGGACGGAGTGGCTACAGGCCACCCGCCGCTTCGCCGGGGCGCTGCGCTCCTCGGTCACCCCGCAGGGCGGGCTGCTGCTGGTGGGCGGCGAGACGTACGAGCCGTGGCATCTGGCGGCGCATCTGGACGAAGAGGCGTCCTGGTCGGGGCTGCCGGAGCTGTCGCCGACGCTGGTGCGGCACCGGGTGCCCGCCGGGAGCCCGGCGCATCTGGCGGTCTCCACGGAGCGGCTGGCGGCGGCCGGGCGGGGTGACACGCTGCTGGTCGTCTCGCCGTGGGCGCCGGGCGCCGGGCTGCTGGAGCGGGTCCACGACGCGCGGCGCGGCGGCGCCACGGTGCTGGCGCTGGACGGCGGGGACGACGAGCTGCACGCGCTGGCACACGAGGCGCTGGCGGCGCCGCCGTCGGTGGAGGCGGGGGGCGCCGACGCCTCGCCGCTCGATCTGGAGACGGTGCAGCACCTGGTCAGCGCCGCCGCCGGGGAGAACGGCAGGCCCGCCCCGCGCGGCCGCCACCGCTTCCGCGACCGGCTCTCCCGCCTGGCCGACGCGCTGACGTCACCGCCGCCGCCCCGGTGGTGACGGGCGCCGGGGCCGGCAGCGTCAGTCGAGGCCGAGTGCGGCGCAGTCGGCCGCGAGGTCCTTGGTGCAGATGAGGTCGGTACGGACCGCGCCGTCGCGGATCACGGTGTCGGCCATGTTTTTCCGGGTGACGAGCCGGGCACTGAAAAGCTTCGCGGGAATATGCGAATGGCTCTTGCTGTCGACGGTTGCCGGGGTCAGGGAACCGATGCTCTTTCCCTGGAGAAGATTGACCGCGATTTCCCCGGCGGTTTGCGCCTCGGGCCGGACTTCCTTGTAAACGGTGAAGGTCTGAACACCCTTCACCAGCCTTTGCAGTGCGGCGAGTTCGGCGTCCTGACCGCCGAGCGGGATGTGATGTGCACCGGCTGCTTCGAGTACGTCGGCGGCGGCGCCCGCCATTCCGTCGTTGGCGGCGTAGACCGCGTCGAATCCGGTCGGGCCGAAGGCGTTCACCGCTTCGGTGATCTTCTTCCGGGCCAGCGGTACGGACCAGCCGGGGATGTCCTTCTCGTAGACGATCCGGTCGACCTTGCGGTCGAGGACGGCGTGGGCGCCCTTCTTGAAGGCACCGGCGTTGGGATCGGAGGGCGAGCCGTCGAGCATCACCACCCGGGCGGTGGCGGCGCGCGCTCCGAGGGACGTGACCAGGCCCTCGGCCTGCAGTTTGCCGATCTTCTCGTTGTCGTAGGAGACATACGCGGCGACGGCGCCCTCGGCGAGCCGGTCGTAGGCGACGACCTTGACGCCCCTCTTCGCGGCGGCGTCCACCCACGGGCCCGCCGCCCGGGCGTCGACCGCGTCGAGGACGACGACGCGGACGCCGTCGCGCACCATCTCCTCGAACTGGCGTCGCTGCGTTTCCACGCCACCCTGGGCGTTTCGGTATTCGATCTTGCATTCCAGGCAGCGGGAGGCGATCTTCGAGGCCATGATGCGGCGGTCGAAATCGTCGTAACGCGCGGCTCTGTCCGGCAGCAGCAATCCGATGGATCTGTTGTCGCTCGGCGCCTTCGGCGGTTCACTCCCGCAGGCGGCCAACGGCAGGGCCAGGGAAAGGGCCAATGCGCCGATGAGGACTCTGCGCGGTTGTGCGTTCATTTCGGATTCTCCCCCGTGGGCCGTTCTGGAACGGCTGAAGTGAACGCCACTACCGGTCGTAACGTCAAGAATGGGGAGAGTAACGATACGAAATCACGTGGAATGCGGTGAGGGCAATGCAGTGAGGGCTCCGGAACGCCCTTCTCGTCAGAGCTCCGGAACGCCCTTCTCGATCAGGGCTCCGGGGCGTCCTTCGTCAGGACTCCGGGTCGTCCTTCTTGCCGCTGTCGTGCCAGCGGGGGTCGGTCTCCCACTCCAGGTTGCGTTCGCGGGCCGTCTCCATCGCGTGCGCCGCCTCCTCGCGGGTGGCGTACGGGCCAAAGCGGTCGGCGGCCCGGCATTCGGGACCCTCCTCGACCTTCTGGTGACGCAGGCAGTAGAACCACTCTCCGGGCCTGCCCTCGGTCCGCCTCTTGAACAGCGCCATCGCCGCCTCCTGTGGTCCGTTTCCGTGCCGCCATCCTGCCCGATGGCCCGCCGATACACTCGCTGGCATGTCTGGCCAGTCGCTTCTTGTCCCGGGGAAAATCTCCCCCACCCGCCCCGTCCCCGCCTCGATCCCGCGGCCCGAATACGTCGGGAAGGCCGCGCCCACCCCGTACAGCGGTCCCGAGGTGCAGGACGCCGACACGATCGAGCGGATGCGGATCGCCGGCCGGATCGCCGCGCAGGCGATGGCGGAGGCCGCCAAGCTGATCGCCCCCGGCGTGACCACCGACGAACTCGACCGGGTGGCTCATGAGTTCATGTGCGACCACGGCGCCTACCCGTCCACGCTCGGCTACCGCGGCTTCCCCAAGTCGCTGTGCTCCTCGCTCAACGAGGTCGTCTGCCACGGCATCCCCGACTCGACCGTCCTGAAGGATGGCGACATCGTCAATCTCGACGTGACCGCCTACATCAACGGCGTGCACGGCGACAACAACGCCACGTATCTGTGCGGCGATGTCGACGAGGAGTCGAAGCTGCTGGTGGAGCGGACGCGGGAGGCTCTGAACCGCGCGATCAAGGCGGTCAGGCCGGGCCGCCAGATCAACATCATCGGCCGGGTCATCGAGTCGTACGCCAAGCGGTTCGGCTACGGCGTCGTGCGGGACTTCACCGGGCACGGCATCAACACGTCGTTCCACTCCGGTCTGATCGTTCCGCACTACGACAGCCCCCACCACACGACGGACATCGTGCCGGGCATGACGTTCACCATCGAGCCGATGCTGACGCTGGGCTCGTACGAGTACGACATGTGGGACGACGGCTGGACGGTCGTGACGAAGGACCGCAAGCGCACCGCGCAGTTCGAGCACACGCTGGTGGTGACGGACACCGGCGCGGAGATCCTGACGCTGCCCTGACCTGCCTGGCCTGCCTGACCTGCCTGACCTGCCTGACCTGCCTGACCTGGTGCCGCGCGCCGCGGCATGGCCACCTACCGAATGTTTACCGACAGATCGTCGGGAACGGGTTGACCCGGGCGTCCGCCACGGGTCTACTCAGGCTTGCCTAAGTCACCCGTTCCCGGAGGTCAGCCTTGGACACCACCAGCACGGCCTCGTCCGCGCCCGCCCCCTTCTCGACGCTGCTGCGCACCGCCTCGCGCCCGCAGCACGACGCCACCTCGGGCGATTCGTTCCTCGCCGACCTGATCGACGCCCGGCACGGCGTGACCGCCTACCGCTGCTACACAGAGCAGCTGTGGTTCGTCTACGGCGCCCTGGAGGAGGAGGCGGAGCGGCTGGCCGGGGACCCGGTCGCCGGTCCGTTCGTCCGCCCCGAGCTGACCCGCACGCCGGAGCTGGCGCGCGATCTGGCCCATTTCCACGGCCCGTCCTGGCGCGCCCGGGTGGCGCCGCTGCCGGAGACGGTGGCGTACACCGACCGCATCCGGCACTGCGCGCGCCGCTGGCCCGGCGGTTTCGTCGCGCACCACTACACCCGCTACCTCGGCGACCTCTCGGGCGGGCAGGTGCTGCGCGCCACCGCCGAGAAGGAGTGGGGCTTCGCCCCCAAGGGCGACGGGGTGCGCTTCTACGTCTTCGAGCGGATCGCCCACCCCGCCGCCTTCAAGCGGGAGTACCGCGCGCTGCTGGACGCGGTCCCGGCGGACGATCTGGAGAAGCAGCGGATCATCGACGAGTGCAAGCGGGCCTTCGCGCTGAACGATGCGGTGTTCCATGCGCTGAGCGAGCGGTTTCCGCTGAGCGCGTAGGGGCGGGCCCGTGCGGGACCCGGGTGAACCTGCAACGGCAGTGTGATGCAGGTCACATGAAGAGGTGTCATACGGGGCGGCACCCGGATTCGTGTGCAGGGGGACGGGGCCGCAACGGGGCCCCGCACCACGGGGAAAGGATGCACACCATGCGTAACAGGCGAATCCTCGGCGGCGCGTTCGCGAGCGTCGCGCTGGCGGTGGCCGCTCTCGGAGCGACCCAGACCGGCGCCAGCGCCGCACCCGTCACCGAGACGGCCACCACCGTCGCCCCCGCCGCCCACGCCGTCCCGCAGCACAAGCCGATGGACGGCCCGCCCGGAACCGTCTGGACGGGCAAGAAGTTCTGGACCCTCAGCGGCTGCCAGGAGGCCGGTACGGACCTGGTGTCCAGCGGCAAGTGGGCGGACCCGTTCTGCGACGGCGGCGGCCTCCAGTACGACCTGTGGGCGCGTCCGCTGTAACGGACACCGGGGTCCGACAGCGGTCCGGCCCCCTCAGCACCGCCCCGTCCCGCGCGGATCCGCGGCCGGGCAGGACGGGTGGTGCGCCTCGACGGAACGGTGGAGCCGGGTGAGCGTCCCTATGGGCGGGCACCCGGCTCCGTCGCGTTCGGGCGGCTGGGGAAAGGATCAAGCCAGTGCCGCCACCCGTCACACCCATTCGACCGCGACACTCCTTACTTGACGATTTAATGACTTTCCCGTGACGCAAATCCGACCATTCCGTCATCGCACCGTGTCCCGTGAGAGCCGGATCACGGGCGTACGAGGGCATTTTTCAGGTAAGCCTCAGATAACTTAGGGCTGCCTTAGCAACCCCGTACCGTCCCTCGCCTCCACTGGAGCCCCGCATGCGAGCCCTCCGTTCACCCGTCGTCGCCGCCATCGCCGTGGCCGCGGCCCTGACCGTCGTCTCCGGCTGTGCGGCCAAGAGTGACGGCAAGGGCGGCAAGGGGGTGATCGAGGTGGCGGCGAGCGACAGCGCCTGTGAACTGTCTGCCGACACGTTCCCCGCTGGGCACGTCCGCTTCGCCGTGCAGAACAAGGGCTCCAAGACCACCGAGGTCTACGTCTACGCGCCCGGCGACCGCATCGTCGCCGAGCGGGAGAACATCGGCCCCGGCACCAGCGCGGAGATCACCGCCGAGATCAAGCCAGGCCACTACGAGGTCGCCTGCAAGCCCGGGATGAAGGGCGACGGCATCCGCCAGAAGGTGACGGCCGACGGCAAGGGCGCCGACGGCAAGCGCGACCCCCGCCTCGACGCCGCCGTCGCCGCGTACCGCACCTACGTCCAGCAGGAGGCCGACCGGACGCTGCCCGTCGCGCAGAAGTTCGCCGACGCCGTGCGCGCCGGGGACGTGGCGGAGGCGAAGAAGATGTACGCCCTCTCCCGCGTCGGCTGGGAGCGCACCGAGCCCGTCGCCGAGTCGTTCGGGGACATCGACCCGAAGGTCGATGTGCGCGCCGACGGCCTGGAGGACGGCCAGAAGTGGACCGGCTGGCACCGGCTGGAGAAGTCGCTCTGGCAGGAGAAGAAGATCTCCGCGGACGACAAGAAGCTGGCCGCGCAGCTGATCGACGACCTCAAGGACTGGCAGAAGCGCGTCGGCACCGCCGACATCACCCCGACCAGCATGGCCAACGGCGCCAAGGAACTCCTCGACGAGGTCGCCACCGGCAAGGTCACCGGTGAGGAGGAGCGCTACAGCCACACCGACCTGGTCGACTTCCAGGGCAACGTCGAGGGCGCCCAGAAGGCGTACGACCTGCTGAAGCCGGTGGTGTCGAAGAACGACCCGGAGCTGATGAAGGAGCTCGACCGGCAGTTCAAGGAGATCCGCGCCCGGCTCGACGACCACCGCGACAAGGGCTCCGCCGACGGTTTCGTCTCGTACGACACGGTCGGCAAGGAGGCCCGTAAGAAGCTGTCGGACAGCGTGAACGCGCTGGCCGAGCCGCTGTCGAAGCTGGCCTCGGCCGTGGCGGTGACCAAATGACCGAGCCGGTGGACGAGACGCCCGCGGACGAGACGCCCGCGGAGGAGAGCGCCGCGCCCTCGCGGCGGAAGCTGCTGGGCTGGGGCGGTGCGGGGCTGGCGCTCGGCGCCGTCGCGGCGGGCGGCACCGCCACCGCGCTGCGCTCCGGCAACGCCGCCCCGGCGGACGCGGACGCCGCCGCCGGAGCGGCCGTGCCGTTCCACGGCGCGCACCAGGCGGGCATCGCCACCGCCGTCCAGGACCGACTGCACTTCGCGGCGTTCGATGTCACCACCGACGACCGCGAGGCGCTGATCTCGCTGCTCAAGGAGTGGACGAAGGCGGCGGCCGCGATGACGGCGGGCGACGCGGTCGGCGACGGCGCGGTCGGCGGGCTCGCCGAGGCGCCGCCGGACGACACCGGCGAGGCACTCGGGCTGCCGCCGTCCCGGCTGACGCTGACGTTCGGCGTCGGCCCGACGCTCTTCGGCAAGGACGGCAAGGACCGCTTCGGGATCAAGGACCGGCGGCCGGACGCGCTGATCGATCTGCCGCAGTTCCCCGGCGACAACCTCGACAAGGCGCGCAGCGGCGGCGACCTGTGCGTCCAGGCGTGCGCGGACGATCCGCAGGTCGCGGTGCACGCCATCCGCAACCTCGCCCGGATCGGCTTCGGCAAGGTCGCCATCCGCTGGTCGCAGCTGGGCTTCGGCAAGACGTCGTCGACGACGCCGGGCGCGCAGACCCCGCGGAACATGTTCGGCTTCAAGGACGGCACCGAGAACGTCGCGGGCGACGACCCGAAGTCGCTGGACACGCACGTCTGGGTGCCCGCCGCGGAGGCGAAGGGCGACGCGGCGTGGATGGCCGGCGGTTCGTACCTCGTCGCGCGGCGCATCCGGATGCACATCGAGACCTGGGACCGCACCTCCCTCAAGGAGCAGGAGGACGTCTTCGGCCGGGACAAGGCCGAGGGCGCCCCGGCGGGCCGTACGCACGAGCGGGACGCGGCGCATCTGCCGTCGATGCTGCCGACCGCGCATGTCCGCCTCGCGCACCCCGACAGCAACGGCGGCATCCGCATCCTGCGCCGCGGCTACTCCTTCACCGACGGCACCGACGGGCTGGGGCGGCTGGACGCGGGGCTGTTCTTCCTCGCCTACCAGCGCGACGTCCGGCACGGGTTCGTGCCGTTGCAGCGGAAGCTGGCGCGGCACGACGCGCTCAACGAGTACATCCAGCATGTCGGTTCCGCGGTGTTCGCGGTGCCGCCGGGCGTCCGGGACGCCGCCGACTGGTGGGGCCGGGCGCTGTTCACGCCGTCCGCCTGAACCGCCCGCACCACCACCGCCGTACGCCACGTACGCCACGAACGCTATGAAGGAAGAGAAGGGACCGACGTGTTCGGCAACTATCTGATCGGTCTGCGCGAGGGTCTTGAGGCCAGCCTCGTCGTCTGCATCCTCATCGCCTATCTGGTCAAGACGGGGCGGCGGGAGGCGCTGCGTCCGGTATGGGCGGGGATCGCGCTCGCCGTGGTGCTGTCGTTCGCGTTCGGCGCGGCGCTGCAGTTCGGTTCGCAGACGCTGACGTTCCAGGCGCAGGAGGCGCTGGGCGGCTCGCTGTCGATCGCCGCGGTGTGCCTGGTGACGTGGATGGTGTTCTGGATGCGGCGCACCGCGCGGCATCTGAAGAAGGAGCTGCACGGCAAGCTGGATGCCGCGCTGGCGATGGGCACCACGGCGCTGGTGGTCACCGCGTTCCTGTCGGTGGGGCGCGAGGGCCTGGAGACCGCGCTGTTCATCTGGACGGCGGCGCAGTCGGCGCAGGACGGCGTCCGGCCGCTGGTCGGCGCGCTGTTGGGCCTGGCCACGTCGGTGGTGCTGGGCTGGCTGTTCTACCGGGGCGCGGTCCGTATCAACCTCGCGAAGTTCTTCACCTGGACCGGCGGGATGCTGGTGATCGTCGCGGCGGGCGTCCTCGCGTACGGCGTCCACGACCTTCAGGAGGCGGGGATCGTGCCGGGGCTGTCGACCCTGGCGTTCGACGTCAGCGACCAGATCCCGGCGGACAGTTGGTACGGCACGCTGCTGAAGGGCATCTTCAACTTCCAGCCGAATCCGACGGTGCTGCAGGTCGTGGTGTGGGCGGCGTATCTGCTCCCCACGCTCGCGGTGTTCCTCTCCCCCGGTAGGGTGGCGCCGAATCCTGCCACCCCGGCGGCGCCCGCGCCCGCCCCGGTCGCCCCGAAGGAGCCCGAGTCCCATGACACGCAGGTCGCCGTTCCGGGTGGCGCTCACACTGACGTCGGCAGCGGCGGCACTGGCGCTGCTGACCGGGTGCGTGACGGTGCACGGCGAGCGGGAGATCGTCCCGGCGGTGACGAAGGCTGACGCCGCCAAGGCGCTGAAGCACTTCATTGACGGCTTCAACAAGGCGAACCGCACGCTGGATCCGGCCGTCAACGCCTCGTACGAGTCGGACGCGCTGCTCATGATCGACCGGGCGGGCATCAAGGCCGCCCACGCCGCGCATCCGCAGGGCAACCCCAACGCCAGCCCGCTGACCTTCCGCGACCCGCATTTCACGGTCCCGAAGCAGGCGGGCTGGCCGCGTTTCTTCCTGGCCGACGCGGTCAGCAACCGCCGGGACCGCAGCGGGCAACCCTCCCGCTGGTTCCTGGTGTTCAGCCGCACCGCCGCCGACGCCCCGTGGCGGGCGGCGTATCTGGCGACGCTCTCCGGCGACCAGGTACCGCAGTTCAGGACGGACGCGGACGGGTTCGCCGAGCCGGTGCCCGCGGACGGCGGGAACGGCCTGGTGGTGGACCCGGCGCGGCTGAGCACGGCGTACACGGACTATCTGCGGACCGGCAAGGGCGATCTGTTCGCGCCGGGCTTCCGCACCGATGCCTGGCGCCGGGACCGCGAGGCGAAGTCCCGCACGCCGGGGTCGCAGATCCAGTACCTGGACCAGCCGGCGCGGTTCGCGCCGGTGGCGCTGCGGACGGCGGACGGCGGGGCGCTGGTGTTCTTCGCGAGCTACTACCACCAGCAGAAGACGGTGTCCGAGGGCTCGACGATGCAGGTGTCCCCGCAGGTGCAGGGCGTCATGGACAAGCCGGTGAAACAGGCCACGAAGATCACGCTGACGAATCTGACGGCACAGGTCGTGAAGGTCCCGGCGAAAAGCGCGGGTGGCAAGGTCGCGGTGCTGAACCACGTCGAGGCGCGGACGTCGGCGAAGGTGCCGTAGCGGCGCCGAAGGGCGCGGGCCGGGAGAGGCAGGCGCGCGGCGTCCGGGAGGTGCGCCGTGGCGGTGGCCCGCCGGGCGTCCCGGCGGGCCCGGGTCAGCGGCCGATGGGCCAGGCGGCCGTCTCGTGGTCGGGGGTGCGGCCGATGAACTCGGCGCAGGCGTCGGTGAGGGTTTCCAGCAGCGTCAGCGGGTCGGGCAGCGGGCGCTCGGGGCCACGCAGCCAGGACACGGCGGGCCGGTCACCGGGGAGGCGGGACGGCGGCAGCAGGACGTAGCTGCCGCGGCAGTGCCAGCGCAGGCCCGGATGCTCGTCCATCGTCTCGGGGTGGCAGTCCAGCTCGCACGGCCACCATTCGTCCTCGTCGTCCGGGGTGCCGCGGGTGGCGGTGTAGAAGAGCATCCGGCCGTCGCCGATACCGGCGCCGCTCAGCGAGACCGGGCCCAGCTCGACGGAGGCGGCCTCCAGGCGCTCCAGGGCGGTGCGTCCGGCCTCGGCGGGGACGTCGAGGACGTCGTGGGCGATGCCGGTGGCGGTGATGAAGTTGGCCTGCGGGAGGGTGCGGACCCAGGCGGCGACCTTGTCGCGGTCGGTGGTGGCGACGGTCTGCCAGCCGAAGGAGACGGGGTGGCGGCCGGGGGTGGGACAGCCGATGCGTGCGCAGGAGCAACCGTAGCCGGACGGGTGTGCGGCGGGGGCGATGGGGAAGCCCGCGTCGGCCGCGGCCAGCAGCAGGTCCTCGCGGCCGCGCGCGGCCGCCGATCCCGTGTCCGTCTCATCGCCGTCCGATCCGCTCTTCGGCCGACGCAGCCACTGGGAGAACCTGCTTTTGCGTTCCATCTATCCCCTCAATTCGAGCGGTGGTCTGGGAACAATGCTGCCACCATCCTGCGCTCCGGGTGACCCGTGTCAGGATCTGGGGCCCGTACGGGACGGACGAAGCGGGCATTTGCCATCCCGTACGAGGGAGCGCACGCCGGGCGCGCGGCTCAGTCGTGGGGGCGCACCGCGCGGAGTACCAGGTCGACGAGGGTGTCGGTGTAGGCGTGGGTCAGTTCGCCGGTGCGCATCAGCCAGCGCTGTGAGAAGGGACTCAGCAGCATCTCGGTGACGATGCGGGGGTCGGCGTCCGGGTCGATCTCCCCGGCATCCCGGGCGGCGCGCAGCCGGGCCTCGTAGACGGCGAAGCCGGGCTCCAGCAGGCGGGCGACGAAGGCGCGGGACAGCTCCTCGTCGGCGGCGCCCGCGGCGGCGAGCGCGCGGTAGGGCGCCTGGAAGGCCGGGTCGTTGAACTCGTCGCAGGTGGCCCGCAGGACGTACTTCAGGTCGGCGGCCAGGTCGCCGGTGTCGGGCAGTCCCTCGCCGTAGCTCTCGACGCCCTCGGTGAACGCGTCGAGCAGCACCGCCGCCTTGGAGGGCCACCAGCGGTAGATCGTCTGCTTGCCGACCCCGGCGCGGGAGGCGATGCCCTCGATGGTCAGGCGCGGGTAGCCGACCTCGCCGACCAGGGCGAGGGCGGCGTCGAAGATCGCGCGGCGGGAGCGCTCGCTGCGGCGCGCGGCGTTGGGCGAGGGGGTGGTGGGCATGGCGCGATCGTACCGAGCGGGCCCCCTGGACGAGACGGGTCGTCTCGCTGGAACCGGGGCGCGGCGGTCACTCCCAGGCGTCGCCCCAGGCCGCGTCCCGGGCCGCGCGGTACCGCTCGCCGTGGCGTTTGGTCACCGTCGCACGGCGCAGCCCCTCCTCGGCGGTGCACAGGTCCAGCAGCACCTGGCCCTTGCGGAGCTGCGGTTTGCGGACGATGCGATCCACCGCAGGCACAGCGGGGTCCGCGGGCAGCCGGACCGCCGCGACGTAGGAGAACTTCTCGTCCTCGTACGCCAGCGAGCCGCCCTTGACCTGGCGGTGCAGGGAGGAGCGGCTGACCCGGGCGGCGAAGTGACACCAGTCCTCGCCGGGCACGATCGGGCAGGCGGCGCCGTGCGGGCAGGGGGCGACGATCCGCAGCCCGGCGGCGGTCAGTTGCTCGCGGGCCTCGCGGATGCGGAGGTAGCCGTCGGGGGTGCCCGGTTCGATCAGTACGACGGCGGTGGCGGCGGCCGCGGCGTCCACCACGGCACGGCGGGCCTCGGGCCGCAGCTCGCCCAGGACGTACGAGACGGTCACCAGGTCGGTGCCCTCCGGGACGGAGAGGCCGTCGCCGATGACGCCGCGCCGCCACTCGGTGCCGGAGAGCGTGCCGTCGGCCAGCTCCCGGCCCAGGTCCAGGGCGGGCTGCGCCCAGTCCACGACGGTGCTGCGGTGCCCGTCCCAGGTCGCGGCGGCGGCCCAGGTGGCGGCGCCGGTGCCGCCACCGATGTCGAGATGGGTGCGCGGCGCGAACTCCGGCACCCGGGCGGCGAACGCGGTCAGCGCGGACCGTACGGCCTCGAAGGTGGCGGGCATGCGGTACGCGGCGTAGGCGGCGACGTCGGCGCGGTCGCGGAGCACCGGGGCGTCGGTGGGCGTGGTGCCGCGGTAGTGGAAGATCAGCCGGTCGACGGCCCGCGTGGCCTGCGTGGGCGGCAGGCCGTCGAGCAGGCCGGCCAGGGCTGCGCGCAGTTCGTCGTGCATGCGGCCAAGTTTACGGGGCGGAACGGGGACGCCCGGCCCCGTCCCGCCCCGCGTCAGCCCGCCCCGTCCCACGCCGCCACCGCGCGCGCCAGGCAGGTGGCGGCCGCGGCGCGGGGTGCGCTGCCCGCGGTGCGGCGGCGGGGGTGGACGGTGGTGGCCAGCAGGACGAGGAAGGTGTCGGTGGCGCGGTCCAGGACGAGGCTGGTGCCGGTGAAGCCGGTGTGTCCGGCGGCACCGCGGCCCGCCAGCTCGCCCATGAAGTACGGCTGGTCGACGGCGAAGCCGAGGCCCGGCGGGTCGAGGAGGGCGGCGACGGTCTCCGGCCGCAGCACCCGCACCGCGCCGTACGCCCCGCCGTTGAGCAGCGTCCGGCAGAGGACCGCGAGATCCTGCGCGGTGGAGAAGAGACCCGCGTGCCCGGCGACGCCGCCCAGCGCCCAGGCGTTCTCGTCGTGCACCTCGCCGCGCACCATGCCGCGGTCGGCCTTCGCCCACGGCCGCTGCTGGTCCTCCGTCGCCGCCACGCCCTGCGGCGCCAGCGGCCCGTACGCCGTGGAGTGCAGGCCCAGCGGGGCCGTGACGCCGTCGCGGACCAGGGCGGCCAAACCCCGGCCGGTGCGGCGCTCCAGCAGCAGGTGCAGGGCGAGGAGGTTCAGGTCGGAGTAGCGGGGGCCGCTGCCGGGGCGGTTGTCGGGCGCGGCGGCCTGCGCCCAGAGCATCGCCATCTGCTCGGCCCGGTTCCTCCCTTCGTACAGCGGCAGTTCGGGGCGGAGGCCGGACGTGTGCGTGAGGAGGTGGCGGACGGTGATGCCCGGGGCGAAGGCGGGGAGGGTGGCGCGGACCTCCTCGTCGAGGGTGAGGGCGCCGCGTTCGACGTGCTGGAGGGCGACGAGCGCGGTGAAGAGTTTGCTGACCGACGCCAGGTCGAAGACGGTCGTGGGGCGCATCGGCTCCCAGGCGTCGCGGGGCAGCGGGACGCCGCGGCCGGCCGCCGGGTCGTGGGCGTGGTAGCGGACCGCCCACCCGGCGGCTTCCTCGACGGCGACGACCGGGCCGCGTCCGGCGAGGACGACGGCGCCCGCACACCACGGGTCCCGGCCGTGCGGCAGCGCCCGGACGCCGTCGGTCAGCCGCCCGGTCCAGCCGGGGTCGAGCCCGGCGTCGGCCGGGGTGCCGGGCCGGAGCACCGGTGCGTACGGGACGGGTGAGGCGCCCGGGGTGTGCGGCGGCTTCGGTGTGTTCAGAGCGTGACCCTCCCGTCGGCGGTGCCCCCGTGCGTGCCCTCCCCACGCTGCCACGGGCGGCACAGGCCGAGGAAGCACGCCAGCGCCAGAACGGCGCATCCGAGCTGTACCACGGCCATCGGGACGGCGGTGTGCTCGCCCGCGATGCCGACCAGCGGGGAGGCGACGGAGCCGAGCAGGAACGTCGAGGTGCCCAGCAGCGCGGAGGCGGAACCGGCGGCGTGCGGGGTGCGCAGCAGCGCCAGGGTGTTGGTGCTGGGCATGACCAGACCCATCGACGCCATCAGGACGAAGAGTCCGGCCGCGATCGGCCACAGCCCGACCGGGCCGAAGACACCGGAGGACATCAGCAGCAGCGCCGTACCGGCCAGCGCGATCAGCGTGAGGCCGGTGCCCAGCACCTTGTTCAGCGGCACCCGGCCGACCAGCACCTTGCCGTTGATCTGGCCGACCGTCACCAGCCCCACGGAGTTGACGCCGAACAGCAGGCTGAAGGTCTGCGGGGAGGCGCCGTAGATCTCCTGGACGACGAACGGCGAGGCGGAGATGTACGCGAAGAGGGCGGCGAAGCCGAAGGCGCCGACGAGGAGGTAGCCGGAGAACACCCGGTCGGCGAGGAGGTCGCGCATGGTGCGCAGGGTCTCCCCCAGGCCGCCCGCGTGGCGCCGCTCGGGCGGCAGCGTCTCGTGCAGGGTGCGCCACACGACGGTGGTCAGCAGCAGGCCGACGACGGTGAGCACCACGAACACGCCGCGCCAGTCGGTGATCCGCAGGATCTGCCCGCCGATCAGCGGTGCGACGACCGGGGCGACGCCGGAGATCAGCATCAGGGTGGAGAAGAACCGGGCCATCGCGACGCCGTCGTAGAGGTCGCGGACGACCGCCCGCGCGATGACGATCCCGGCGGCGCCGGCCAGGCCCTGGAGCAGCCGGAAGGCGATGAGGATCTCGGCGTTGGGGGCGAAGGCGCAGAGCGCGGTGGCGAGGACGTAGATGACCATGCCGGTGAGCAGCGGGCGGCGGCGCCCCCATTTGTCGCTCATCGGGCCGACGATCAGCTGCCCCAGCGCCATCCCGGCGAGGCAGGTGGTCAGGGTCAGCTGGACGGTGGCGGCGGGGCTGTGCAGCGCCTGGGTGACCTCCGGGAGGGCCGGGAGGTACATGTCCATGGAGAGCGGCGGGACGGCGGTGAGGCCGCCGAGGACGAGAGTGAGGAGCAGTCCGGTGCGGCGGGACGCGGACGGCGGTGCTGCCGCGCCCCGCCCGGATATGGGGGGAAGATCCTTGTTCTCTGCCGTGCCGGGCGCGGCGTCCGTCATGAGCGTCTCCAGTTTTTGTTGATGGCCGCGGACCATCGTGTCATGCAGCGGCCCCTTTCCGGCCGCTTCGCCCGGGGCGGCCGGACGGCCTCCGAGGGGTGGACGGGCCCGGCGCCCGCCCGCCCCCGGAGGCCGTTTCAGGCGGGCCGCAGCCCGGGGTCGCCCGCCTCGGAGACGAAAGAGGCGGCGGTGTGCACCGGGGCGTCCGGGGTGGTGACGGCGGGCGATTCCGGGACCGTACGCGTCGGCTCGGGGGCGGCCGGAGCAGCGGCTCATTAGGGTCCTGGGCATGGCAGAACTGATGACGCGGGACGGCAGCTGGGCCTTCGACGGCGAGGCCGTACGCATCGTGCCGGGCAGCGAGCGCGGGGTGCACCGGCTGCGGCAGGAGCTGGGCGAGCACACCGTCCCGCTGGAGGCGGTCGCGGGCATCTTCTACGAACCGGCGCGTAAGGGCGGCCGGTTGCGGCTGCGGCTGCGGGACGGCGCCGATCCGCTGCTCCAGGCCACCGGCGGGCGGCTGCCGGACGACGCGAGCCCGTATCACCTGGCGGTCGAGGCGGACCGCGCCGGTGTCGCCGAGTACCTCGTCGGCGAGGTCCGGCGGGCGCTGACGCTGGAGGAGATCCCGGAGGAACCCTGCGACCGCTATCTGTTGCCCGGTCCGGCGGTGCCGCTGTCGGCGGCGGGCGTCGACGGCACCGCGACGTTCGACGGCGAGCGGGTGGAGATCGCCTGGCGCTGGAACACCAACGAGCACAAGAAGCACGCCGGTCCCCAGGAGTTCGCCATCGGCGATCTGGAGGCGGTGGAGTGGCGGCCGCCGGTCGGCCTGGACTCGGGCTTTCTGCGCTTCCGCCCGCACGGCGTGAAGCCGCACGGCAAGCCGGAGCACGACCCGCACGCCATCGAACTGTGGGGCTTCAAGAAGGAGAGCGGCCGCACCGCCCTGCTGGCGTCGGCGGTCACCGCCCGCCTCCCGCACCCCAAGGCACCCGCCCGACGCCTCGAGGCCGCGCCGTCCGGACCGGCCGCCGAGCCGCGCGCGGCCGCCCCCGCCGAGGACCACGACACGCTCCTGCGGCGCCTGCGTGAACTGGGGGAGCTGCGGCGCGACGGCGTCCTGACGGAGGGGGAGTTCGCCGCGGCCAAGGCGTCGGTGCTGGAACGGTTCCACGGGGCGTGAGGCGGGGCCCGGCCCGGTGAGCCGGGGGTGAGCCCGGCCCGGGGAGGCATGTTCCTCTGCGCCCGCCCGGGAGACGTCGGCGCACACCGGGCCGTACGAGGCGGCCCACCCCGGGCGGGCACCCCCCGGGAATAGCTCGCCGCACGAGCAGGTTCTCGCCGCCATGACACGCGACGACAGCTCCACGGCCGGTACCGGAACCACGGGCGTCACGATGGCGGCGCGCTCGGCCCCCTCCCTCAACTCCCCCGAAATCCTGCGCTACACCGCCTTCTCCGACGATCCCGCGGGCGGCAACCCTGCCGGTGTCGTCCTGGACGCGACGGGGCTCGACGACAAGGCCCGGCTCGCCATCGCCGCACGGCTCGGCTACTCCGAGACGGCGTTCCTCACCGCCCCGCCCGAGGGCCTGGGCGTCCCCGGACGCGCGTTCACGATCCGGTACTTCAGCCCGCTCGCCGAGGTGCCGTTCTGCGGCCACGCCACGGTCGCCACCGCCGTCGCCCTCGCCGAGCGCCACGGCCCCGGCGAGCTGGTCTTCGCCACCCGCTCCGGCACCGTCCCGGTCACCGTCCGCGAGGAGGGCGGCCGCCTCGTCGCCACCCTCAGCAGCGTCGAGCCGTACGTCACGGACGTCGCCCCGGACGCTCTCACCGAGGCGCTGGCCGCGCTGGACTGGCCCGCCGCCGACCTCGACCCGGCACTGCCGCCCCGTATCGCCTACGCCGGGGCCCGCCATCTGGTGCTGGGTGCCGCGACCCGCGCCCGCCTCGCCGACCTCGACTACGACTTCCCGCGCCTGGCCGCCCTGATGCGGCGCCTGGACCTCACGACGCTCCAACTGGTCTGGCGGGAGAGCGAGTCCGTCTTCCACGTCCGCGACCCGTTCCCGGTCGGCGGCGTCGTCGAGGACCCGGCCACCGGCGCCGCGGCGGCGGCCCTCGGCGCCTACGCCCGCACCCTCGGCCTCGTCACGGCCCCCACCACCCTCACCCTCCACCAGGGCCACGACCTGGGCCGCCCTGGTCTACTCACCGTCGCACTGCGCGACGGCGACCCCCGCGCCCACGTCGGCGGCACGGCCACCGTCCTCCCGGGGAGATGAACAGCCCTTCCCCGCCCCGGAGTTCGGCCCGGATCGGGGAATCGGGGCCGGGCGCCGCTCCCGGTGGACGGCGCCCGGCCCGGCGTGCACGGGGTCGTACCGGGGCGTTCCCTCCACACTCGGAATCCCTCTGGTCCGGACCATGGCCGCGGGACTCCCCGCTCCGTATCGTGTTGCCCGCGCCGCCGACCGCTGTTCACCTCCCGTATGCCCGGGGGTACGGCCGCTGTTGACGGCGGTCCAGGACATTGTTCGCGACACCGGAGCCGTCGAAGGGCACACCGTGCGCAGTCGTCTTTCCCTGTCCCCCCGCCCCTCCCCCCGCGGGTCTCTGCACCGGATACCGCTCGCCCTCGGCGCGGCCCTCGGCCTCACCGCTCTCGGGCTGGGCGGGCCCGCGCTCGCCGCCGCCTCCGGCAGACCGGGCATCTCCCTGTCGTCCGGCTATCTCTCCGGCGCGGTGGGCGCCACCAGCGACCCGTCGGTGACCGTCAAGCTGTCGGGCGGCGACGCCTCGGCGCTGAAGGTGTCGGCGCGCGCCAGCTCCGACACGTCCGTCGCCCGCACCGGCGACGTCCACGTCAGCGGCGACGGCGCCACCCGTACGCTCACCGTCACCGCCCGCGGCGTCGGCTACACCGACCTGAAGATCGAGGTCACCGACGGCGACGGCGCCTCGGCCACCGCCACGCTGCACTACGCGGCGTCCGCCGCCGTCCAACGCGCTGCGGACACCCGCTACTTCACCGGCTCCAGCGACGCGTCGGCCGCCGTGGACGTCGGCGGCGGCTATGCGGTCGTCGCCGATGACGAGTCGAACGTGCTGCGCCTCTACGACCGGCGGGCGGGCGGCGCGCCGGTGAAAACCTGGGACTTCAGCGACGAGTTGGGCGTCTCCAAGGAGATCGACATGGAGGCGGCGGCCCGCGCCGGCGACACGATCTACTGGACCGGTTCGCTGGGCAACAGCAAGAAGGGCAAGTTCCAGCCCGACCGCGCCACCGTCTTCACCACCAAGGTCAGCGGCTCCGGCGCCGGCACCCGCCTCTCGCTCGGCGGCTCGTACAAGAAGCTCCGCGACGACCTGGTGGCCTGGGACAAGAAGCACGACGACAGGTACGGCTTCGCCGCCGGTACGGCCGAGGGGCAGGTGCCCAAGCAGATCGACGGATTCAACGTGGAGGGCCTGGAGTTCGCGCCCGGCTCCACCACCACCGCGTACGTCGGCTTCCGCGCGCCGCTGGTGCCGCCGAAGAAGGGCGGCAAGGCGCTGCTGGTGCCGGTCACCAACCTCGACAAGGTCGTCGGCGACGGCGCCCACGCGGCCATCGGCACCCCCGTCGAACTGGACCTCGGCGGCCTGTCGATCCGCGACATCCGCAAGAACGCCGCCGACCAGTATCTGATCGTGGCCGGTTCCTGGGCCGCCGACGACAACAGCGCGGCGTATGCCCTCTACACCTGGGACGGCGTCCCCGGACACGCCCCGGCGAAGGCGCAGGACCTGCCGACGAAGGACCCCGGCGGCTGGGAATCCGTGGTGGACGTCCCCGACCTCACCGCCCCGGACGCCCGCGCCCAACTGATCACCGACGACGGCTCCGCCGACCTCTACGGCGACGGCACCGAGGCCAAGGACCTCCCGCACGACGCGTGGAAGAAGTCCCGCGCGACGTGGTTCCCGGTGGGCACGAAGAGCGGCCGGTAGGCCGTACCGAGCGGCACCCGGTACGTACGGACCGGGTGCCGCCGCACGCCCGGAGCCGGGGCCCGGCACCGGCATACCCCTGGCAGCGCAAGACGTCCGGGACGGTCCGCGTCGCTCCCTGAGACCGCGGAAGGGACGCCCATGAGCATCAACGCACCCCGCCCGTCCGGGCGACCGCCGCACGACCCGCCGCAGCCGTACACCCCGCTGCGGCAACGGCTGCGCGGGGACGAATGGCCGATGCCGCGCATCCGCGGCATCGGCTCTTCGGGCTGCGGATCAGACTGCTCATACGGGCCGCGGTGTGGCTGCTCGCGCCTCCCGTGGTGGTGAGTGGCCAGGCAGACACTGCGGCAGTTACGAATTCCCACCCCCACGCTTTCCAGGGAAATGCGGAATTGACTCACGACCCGCCGCTTGCACCGCTCCACTCGGAGTCGAGAATCCCATGAACTATCGAATCACGCCATTTACCGGACTTGAAAATATGCTCGCGAATCCTACCCTCTTCGGTCATGCCGATCGTGGCCATCATGTGAGCTGACGCAGCATTGACCGGCGACCTAGCACCCCAGATTCGATGCAATCCGAGACTGTCGAACCCAAAGTCAAACAGAAGACGCACAGCGTCTAGTCCATAATGTGCGCCCCAGTAATTCGGGTTGAGCGCGATGCCGAAAGTCGCCGCTCGCTGTTGGTGCGGGTCATTCGCCAGTCGAGTGAATCCGATCAGCTCGTTGCTGAATCGCTCTACTACAGCAAGCGCGTATTCATCACGTGGGGAGTTCGCGGCTGACGCAATAGAGCGAGCGACGATGCCGCTGGTCTGCTCCAGAGAACGCGGCTCGAACGAGAGGTGTTCTGTTGCCTCGCTGCTCCCATAGATGGCGTATACCGCACCGACATCACGGACCGCGAGTTCTCGCAACGCCACACGGCTACTGCAACGGCTGACCGGATACATGGAGTGTGACCCTACCTTGACCTAGCCCGGAAGTGCGGGCCGGACCGGTTCGTAGTTCGCGATCTCAGCACGAAGCTCGCTGGCCAACCCTGCCGATCGCACCGAATGACGGCTGAGGCCGTGGCGAATGCGTTCGGCGGAGACCACGATGCCGTTGTTCCTGTGACTGGGAGCCAGGTCGAGAACCGGGCGTACGGCATCAGCTACCCCGTCGAGATCTCCTGCATAGAGACGTACCAGCGCCAGGTTGCAGCGCGCACCTGCCTCGTCACCGAATGCCCAGTTGGGGTCTTCCGCGTTCTGGAACCCGCCGACCGCACGCTCGGCCCGCTCAGCGAGTTCCGGCCCACCATGCCCGAGCAGCACTTCCGATTCCACCATGTAGTACAGCTGTTTGATCTCCGGGTAGGTGAGAAGCCCACCCAACGCATCGAGATCGTCGGGGACAACCAAGTCCCGGAGGTCTTCGGATCGGCGGTTTGCGGATCGCACCGTGTCCTCGTCACCGAGAAGAGCCGCCGCCCGTGCTTCCAGGCCGGGCAACCATACGCTGACCGTGCCACGCACTCCCTGAGCGTTGACTGCTCCCTGTCGCGCGTAGTGAAGCGCGTCTTCCGGGCGGTTCGCCCAATACGCGATCAGCGATTTCAGCCCATCGACAAGGGCCATCAACCCCGTGTGTTCGGCTGCCTTCGCACAGAAACCAGCGACACGCGCTTGCTGCATCGCGACCTTCGAGTCCCCCATGTCGTGAGAGCCCTTCGCCATGAGGAAGGACAGCACCGTCGCCATGAAGTTGAGGTCACGGGTCTGCGAAGGACGTGTACGTCCTCCTTCGAGAAGACGGAACGCGTCGTCCTGTGCTCGGGCCAGGTCCTCCCACACCTGTGACAGCGGCGTACGCGGGTACACCTCGACAATGCGGTGCACCTCATCACTGAGGAATCCGAGAGCTTCGTCGCCGACTTGTTCCCGCTCCGCTCCAAGCGCGAAGTCCATAGCTCGTCGTGCAGCCATTGCACCTGTCCTTCTCATCTCGGGCAGGCCCATGCCGGGTTCGGCACGGCCGTCGTTCGAAGACGTGCTGATAGCCGGGGCAGTGATGGGGAGATCCCCCTTCGGCACATGCGTCCACAGCTGCTCAGTGTTGTACCCGAACATGCTCAACAGCACGCGCCGGGCGTCCGGTTGAGGTCGGCGCTTCCCGTAGTACCAGGCTTCGAAGGTCGCCCTCGCGGGTGCTAGCGCTGCCAATGGCGGATTCTCTTCGACCTTCGACAACTTCCGAGCAGCCTCTTGGAAGGACCGTCGGAACGCCTCGTAGTCACTGATTTCACGCTGATCGATCAGGTACCGGAGCAATGTACGCATGGGCTCCCTCGCTTCTCGCACATCGAGCACGCCTATGCGTCAGACAGTAGAGCCCGACGGCTACAACCTCCCCTATTTCAGGCAGCTTTAAGGACACCGAGGCAAGACCGAGGAATTCCCGACGTGGACCTTCATTCAGCCTCGCCAGGTCCGAGGGGGGAATGGGGGTGGATCTGTCTCTCACACGGCCATCAAGCTCGTAGCACTCCTGACAGAGAGTGCCCATCCGAGCTCCGTCCGTGGACCCCAGGGAGCCGCAGTGACGCCCCAGAACGAGCGACCATCCACCGCCACGTGCGAGAAGCCCTCCTGCGATCCTGCAATCTGGACGGCTCTCGACACCGGGACGGCCCGCCTCCTGCGGCTCATCGGCAGGATGCATGACGACTATCTGGCCGAGTACGACGACGTTCTCGATGCCGTACTCGGCGCACCGGCCGGCCCGGCGGGAGTCGCTGGAAGCCGTCGGGTACCTGGGCTCCGTTCGATGTCTGAGCTGTTGCGCCGCCGTCCCGGCGCCCCTTCCGTCCACGGGCTGGATGTCACCTCCGAGCGGGTACTCCTCGCGGAGCGGTTGGACCGTCTGCTGGGGCAGCTCGCCAACATCGCCCGCGCACGAGCTGGCGGCCACCCCGGCCCGGAGTTCTCCACGGCGATCGAACGCGCCGACGGGCTCCACACCGGCCCGGCCGCTACCGTCAATGCCGATGAGGCCCACGTCCGTCGGATGGCGATGGCGGCCCAAGACCTGCTCGACCACCTGGAGCCGGACGACGCCTCGCCGTTGCCGACTTTCGAGCCGCTGCCCCAGAGGCTGTGGTGCGCATGATCCCGTCGCTGCCGCCCACGTACTGGGCGCGCCTGGACCGCACCGGCACCGACAGCCGGCCCGTCGGCGGGCCGCGCTGCATCATGGCATCGTGCCCGGATGCGGCGATGACGTGGCTTCGCGCCTCCGTCCGTGAGGCTCTTCTCGACCTTGACCGCGCCGGTTTCGACTGTTCGTGGGCGTGGCTGGGTGATCACCGTGCCGCCGCTGACTCCGCGGCCGGCCTTCTCCAGGGGCGTCCCGTGCGCTTCTCTGTGACGTCGCCGGCCGGTCGCTGGTCCTGGAGCGCCGTCCCCGTCAGCGGGCTCCTGCCCGTCGCTGGAGGGTGCCCCGCTTCGCCGTCGCCGCCCAGCCGCAGTGGCTCGGCCGACCCGATTCGACGCCGCCCCCTTCCCTCGCTCGTGGCCAACTAACCAGCTCTGAAAGGATTTTCCGATGCCGAAGCACACCTCCGAACTGACCGGGTCCGTAGTCCCCTCCCTCGCCGCTCGCGTACTGACCGACGGGCTGCGCGCCGCGGGCATCTCTGCACAGGCATCCATCACCCCGGATGGCGAGATCACGCTGAGTCCGCTGTCCGAGGGCCAAGTGGAGCTGTTCGCGGAGCATCTGCGCCCCGACCTGCTTCCGGTCGTGGACGAGCTGCGCGAGGTGCTGGAAGCTCACGGGATCCGCGCCAGGCCCACCGTGGCACACGGAAGGATTTACCCCGGCGCGTACTCCATGGCGGACGTCGACACCCTTGCCATCGCCCTGGGCGGGCCTGCGCAGCCCGGCTTGGACCAGGGCTGCTGTCCCGACTGGCCCGCCGCTCATGACGCGTGCTGCCGCCTCGAAGCGGCGAGCGCGGAGGCGATCGGCCATCGCCTCCGCGGCGATCTCCGCCCGTACTGCGCCAGCTGCGACCGAGACGTCGCCCTGAAGCTCCTCCCGCTGGAAAGCGGCGTCACGCGCCGTCTCACCGAGGCCCTCAACCGCGCCGCGAGCCGGGCGCCCCGCACCTGAACGCCGGCTATTCAGAAAGGGCTTGTGTCCATGACCACGGTTGAGTTGTCGAGGGCGGAGAGGCAGGTCGTGCTGGGGGTCGCCTACGGCCTGTCGTTCCAGTCGATCGCGTCCCGGCTGGCGATGCGGCTGGAGGCGGTGCGGGGCCTGATGGCCCTGGCCAAGGGCAAGCTCGGCGACCGCGACATGCCGGACGCCGCAGCCATCGAGCGTGCCTACAAGGCCGGCGCCCTGCCCGACCCGCCACCTGACGGCATGCCGGTACGTCTTACTCCTTCTCAGATCACCCTGGTCTGGCTGGTCTCCCTGGGGATGACCATCCAGGAGATCGTGATCCGCTCCGCGGTCCCGGCCGCCACTGTGGAGCGAGACCTCGTGGCGCTGTGCGCCGCCGTCGGCGCCCAGTCCCCACCCCACCTGATCACCCGCGCCCGGCAACTGCGCATCCCCTACCACCGCCGGCTCCCCCACCCGGCCCGCTCCTCCCGTCGACGCGCCACGGTGTAGCCGGCCCGACATCTCTGGCGCCGACGCCCCCAAGCCCGGCGACTGGTCACCGCTCTCGCCCCCGCACCCGGCCCCGCCCTCTCCCCACCAGTCCGAGCAGAAGAGCTGCGCAATTCACCGACCAGAGCCGAAGCAGGCGGTTGCCTGCCAATGGCACGGGGGCTGCCGCCATTCGGAGGGAGACAGACCGCACCGTCCGCCGGCCGATCGGCGGCCGGCCTGTGATCCGTGAACCACCCCGCTCCGCACGCCGCGGAGCGGTCCCGGCACTGGGAGGAACCGTGCACGACCTGCTCGGCAGCAAGCCTTCAACGGACTGGACCGCCCTCCACAACTTCGCCGCCCTGCGTGGGCAACTCCGCGTCTCCCTCACGCCCCGCTGCAACATCGCCTGCTGGTTCTGCCACAACGAAGGCGACGTCCCGCCGCCGCTCACCCGCCGCGACCGCACCCAGCAGCCGCGCGAGCGCGCCCTGACCGCCGACAACTACCTCATGCTCATCTCCGCCCTGATGGACGCCGGCCTCAAGCGCGTCTACTTCACCGGCGGCGAACCGCTCACCTCGCCGCTCGCCCGCCCCGTCCTCGAACGCCTCCCCGCACCCGCGCCGGACGCCTCCTACACCCTGATCACCAACGGCACCCTTGTCCGCGCCCATCAGTCCTGGCTGGCCAAGACCCACCTCGACAAGATCAAGGTGTCGCTGCACTACTTCTCCGACGCCTCCCTCAACGCCATCGCCGGGACCCGCATCGGCATCGACACCGTCCTCGACGGCATCGAAGCCGCCCGCGAGAGCGTCCCGCGCGTCGAGGTGAACACCCTCCTGCTGAAAGAGAACACGCACGAGGTCCGCGCCATCCTCGACTTCGCCCTCCAGCGCCGCCTGCCCGTGCAGTTCATCGAGCTGGTCTCCACCGACTTCAACGCCGCCCGCTCCGCCAGCGCCGTCCCGGCCGACGCGATCGTCACCCATCTGCGCACCCTCACCCACGACGAACACGTCGAGGTCGCCGGAACCGGACAGGGCCGCCGAGTCTTCCGCGTCGACGGCGTGGAGATCGACGTCATCCACCGCCACCTCGGCCGCCACCACGTCGGCCAGTGCGGCACCTGCCCCCTGCGCAGTACCTGCGTCGAAGGGTTCTGGGCCCTGCGCGCCGACCACAACGGCGGCCTCCAGCCCTGTCTGCTCCGCGACGACCTGCGCCTCGACGTCCGCGACCACCTCTCCGACCCCGCCCGCCTGGCCGAGGCCGTCGCCGGTCACCTGGCCGCCTTCACCGAGGGAGTCCTGTGACCAGCCCGCCGCCCTACGCGCCGTCTCCCGCCGTCCGCCGCGGCCCGTTCGTCGTCCTCGAAGGGGTCTCGGGCATCGGCAAGTCGACCCTCGCCCGGCTCCTCGCCGACCGCCTCGACGCTGCCGCCCTGCACACCCTCCCGGGCCCGCACGCCACCTGGGCGCACACGGCCAGCACCGACCTGGAACCGCTGCCGCAGTTCGCGTTCTACCTCTCCGGACTCCTGCACGCCTCCGACCTCGTCCACCGGCAGCTGGCCTCCAGCCCGGTGATCGCCGACCGGTACGCCTCGTCCGTGATCGCCTGCCACGCCGCCGTCCACCGCCTCGACACCGACGACGTCACACACCTCCTCGCACCGTTCACGCCCTACCTCGCCGCGCCCGACCACACCTTCTATCTGCGGTGCTCGCCCGGCGCACTGCGTGAGCGGATGGCCACCAAGAAGGACCTCAAGGCCGACGACACCGCTCTGTTCGGCATCCCCGGACGCCTGGAGCGCCTGGTCGCCAACTTCGACGCGGTAGCCGACGCCGACACCACCGCCATCCGCCTCGACACCGACGGCAGGTCCCCGGACCAGCTCGCCGACACCGTCCTCGACCACTTGGAGCAGGCCCGTGCTTAACCTGATCGACGTCGACGCCGTCCTTGCCGACGGCTGCGCCAGCGGCCGCTACCCCGGCCAGATCCACGAAGGTGTCGCCTGGTGGATCGGCGCCTGCCTCGTCGTCACCACCCGTGCCCACCGGATCGCCGTCGCCCACGACGGCCGCCCGCTCTCGGCCCGCTTCCACGAGCGCCTGTGCCGCGGCGCCATCAACGCCCGCCACTACGCCGCCACCGTCACCGACCTCGGTCACGCCAGCGAGCACGACCTCTCGGACGCTGCCCACGGCCTCGGCGGAGTTCCCACCGTCTTCGTCTCCACCCTCCACGACACCGACACCGACACGGTGACCCTGACGCTCCACGACCACGCGGGCGACCACCTCACCGAGGACACCGGGCTCGCCGCCATCCGCCGCATGATCGCCGAAGACCGCGTCCCGATCCCGGTCAACGACGCCGCCCGCGGCAGCATCGAGCCTCACCGCCCCAGGATCAGGGCGGAGGCCGGGCGGTGATCGACGCGCGCGAGATCATCACCACGGGCACGAACATCCTCTTCGTCACCCTCGACTCCCTGCGCTACGACGTCGCCCAACACGCCCACGCACTCGGCGAAACCCCGCACCTCGCCCGCCTGCTCCCCGGCACTGGCTGGGAACGCCGCACCACGCCGGGCACCTTCACGCTCCCCGCCCACACCGCGTTCTTCCACGGCTTCCTGCCCAAACTCCCCACCCCGCACCAGCCCCCGCGCCTGTGGGAATGCCGCCCACCGGCCTTCAAGAGCGTGCGTCCGCCGACCTTCGTCCTCGACGCCCCCAGCCTGCCCGCCGGACTCGCACAGCACGGCTACCGGAGTGTGTGCATCGGGGGCGTCACCTACTTCTCCCGCGAAACGCCGCTCGGCAACGTCCTGCCCGACATGTTCGACGAGGACCACTGGCAACCCGCTTTCGGCACCGCCGAACCCGACTCCACCCGTCACCAGGCCGACTACGCCCTGCACCTCGCGGACCGCTACCGCGACCGGCCGCTGTTCCTGTTCCTCAACGTCTCCGCCACCCACGTCCCCCACAGCCACTACCTCGGCCACAGCTCCGACACCGCCCACTCCCAACGTGCCGCCCTCGCCTACGCCGACGTCCATCTCGGCCGCCTCATCACCACTTTCACCGCCCGCCAGCGATGGCTGATCATCCTGTGCGCCGACCACGGCGACGCCTACGGGGACGACGGCTTCCATGGCCGCGGCATCATCCACCCCGCCGTCACCACCGTCCCCTACAGCGCCTTCGTCCTCGGGTAGCCGCTACGCTCCGCGCATGACCGATGCCGACCGCACCACGCCGTCCCGGGACGCCTCCGTCGTGGTGGCCCGGGACGATCAGGGCCTCGTCGCTCTCCTCACCGCCGACTTCCCCAGCCACGGCGGCCACCATCTCTTCCTCCCTGGCGGCCGCATGGAGACCGGCGAAACGCCCGAGAAGTGCGCGCGCCGTGAGCTTCGCGAAGAAGCCGGTGCCACAGCACAGCAGTGGCGTTCTCTCGGCTCCTACGCCATGACCCTGGCCTCCACCGCCCGCGTCCACCTCTACGAAGCCCGCCACCTCACCCTCGGCCCACAGCAACTCACCGATGCCGAAGAGGACTTCAAGCTCATGTGGTGGCCCATGAGCGACGCCCTCGACGCCGCCCGCCATGGCAGGTTCCTCCTCCCGGCAGGCCCTCTCGCTCTCTTCCTTGCCGAGGTCCACAACCGCCCCTGAGTGCCGACGGGTCCGCGAAGCGGCTTCGCCCGCTGCTTTCCGACGCGACCACATCCTCGCCGTCCTCACCAACACCGCCCACGGGCTCGGCCACGCCCGCAACATCGCCGGGAAGATCGCGTTCGCCAACATCGGCCTCGAAGGCCCGCGCGCCACCGTGCGCCGCGTCCCCGGCGACCACGATCGGCCACCGCCTCCGCGGCGATCTCCGCCCGTACTGCGCCAGCTGCGACCGAGACGTCGCCGTGAAACTCCTCCCGCTGGAAAGCGGCGTCACGCGCCGTCTCACCGAGGCCCTGGCCCGCAGTACGAAGCCGACGAAAACCCGAACCTGAACTTCAACTCGCCGACTCATAAGCGAGGTTGTACACATGGTCAGGGTCGACTCGTCGGGCCTGGAGACAAAGGTTCTGCTGGGCGAAGAAGGCCCGCCCCGGTGCCGGGTCGCACCGGGGCGGGCCCTCCCGCCGCGTCCCCGGCGCCTACAGGCTCCCGGCGACCGTACGGGCCCGGTTCAGGGCCTCCAGCAGGGGGGCCGGGGCGTGCGCGTCGCCGACGCGGTGGACCGTCAGGCCCCGGTCGCCCAGCGGTCCGGCGAGGTCGTCGGCGGGGACGCGGACGGTGGACCAGACGACCTGGCCGACGTCGTCGACGGTGGCGCGCTCCCCGCTGAAGACGTTCTCGTAGTGCAGCGTCCCGTCGTCCAGCCCGGTCGCGGCGGCGCCGGTGACCACCTCGACCCCGGCGGCGGACAGCCGCCGGTGGATCCCCAGCCGGCTGGTGTACGGCACCGTCTCGGCCAGGGCGAGGCGGGGGGTGAGCAGCACCGTCCGCGGGTGGCGGGCGGCGAGGAGTTCGGCCAGCGCGCAGGCCGCGGCGCCGTCGTCCTCGGCGAGGAGCACGGCGGTGCCCGGGGCGGGCGCCTCCGGTGCGGCGAGGTAGTCGTTGATCCCGGTGCCGCCGGCGACGGGCGGTCTCATCCGCGCCCCGGTGGCCAGGACGACCGTGTCCGGCGCGGTCGCGAGGACCTCCGCCTCCCCGGCCGGTGCGTCCCGGACGATCTCGACGCCGGACCGGCGCGCCGCGGCCTCCTGGGCGGCGACCAGCACCCCGAGGTCGCCCCGCCCGGGGAGCGCGGCCTCGGCACGGGTCCGGCCGCCGAGGCGCGGTCCGGCCAGCAGCGTCACCCGGTGGCCGCGGTCCGCCGCCGCCCGGGCGGCCTCCAGGCCCGCGACGCCGCCGCCGACCACCGTCACCCGCAGCGGGGATTCCGCCGCGGCAGGCGGCTCGGCCTCCTTCGCGGTCAGGCCGAACGCCGGGTTGACCGGGCAGGCGGCCGGGCGCCCGGCGTGCACCTCACCCCAGCAGGCGTTGCAGTACACGCAGGGCCGGATCAACTCCTCCCGGCCCGCGCGGGCCTTGCGCGGCAGGTCCGGGTCGGCGACCAGGGCCCGGCCGAGGGCGACCAGATCGGCGGCGCCGGAGCGCAGCGCCGTCTCCGCCTCCGCCGCCGACCGGATGCGGCCAACGGCTACCACCGGCACCCCGCCGGCCGCGGCCCGCGCCTCGCGCTGGAGGTCCAGGTACGGGCTGGGCGGGTAGGACGCGTCGGGGACGTGGTCGCCGAAGCTGGGCGCGATGGTGCCCTGCGCGAAGCACACGTAGTCCACGGGCGCGCCCGCCTGGATGCGGGTGAACAGCGCGGCGGCATCCGCGGGCCGCAGTCCGCCGCGTACGCCCTCGTCGCCCGGCATCTTCAGGCCGATCACGAAGTCCGGGCCGGTGACCGACCGGATGGCCTCGATGACCTCCCGCAGGAAGCGGGAGCGGCCCGTGGCGTCGCCGCCGTAGTCGTCCTCGCGGTGGTTGGACCACGGGGAGAGGAAGAGCGAGAGCAGATGGCCGTGGGCGGCGTGGAGTTCGACGCCGGAGAAGCCCCGTGCGGCGAGCATCGCCGCGGAGCGGGCGAACGCCTCGGTGAGCGTGGCGATATCGCCGTGCGACATGGCCCGCGGCATGGTGCGGCTGTAGTGGTCCGGGAGCGCGGAGGGGCCCATGGGCCGGGCGCCGCCCGTGGTCCACAGCTGGCTGCGGCCCAGGTGGTAGAGCTGCCCGATCATCCGGCAGTCCTCGCCCTCGACCGCCTCCGCGATCCGCGCGAAACCGTCCCACCCGGCCGGGTCGTAGGTGACCAGGGCGAACGGCTTCGGCTCGGACGTCGGATGGACCGCCAGCGCCTCCGACACCACCATCCCGGCGCCGCCGGACGCCATACGGGCGTACCCGGCGACGGTGCGTTCCGTGGGAAGGTTGCCGGCGCCGAGGCCGGTGATCATCGCCGGGAAGGCGATGCGGTTCTTCACCGCACGGCGGCCCAGCGTCATGGGGGTGAACAGCTGCTCGTAGCGGCCGTCGGAAGCGGCGGTCATGCGTCCCACTCCAGCCACAGCTTCCCGGGGCCGCGGAAGCAGATGTTCCGCGGGTAGTCGACGTCCTTGCCGGCCAGCCGCAGGCTCGGTGCCCGCTCGGCCAGCAGCTCCAGCATCACCCCGATCTCCATCCGGGCCAGCGGTGCCCCGAAGCAGTAGTGGATGCCGCGGCCGAAGGTGAGGTGGTGGCGGGCCGCCTCGCGGCGGATGTCGAACGCCTCGGGGTCGTCGAACGCCTGCGGGTCGTGGTTGGCCGAGCCGATCTGCAGCAGCAGCTTCGCCCCCGCCGGGACCTCGACGCCGCCGATGTCGACCGCGCGGGTGGTCTGGCGGCGCCAGGTGAAGAGGCTCGGGTCGTACCGCAGCGCCTCCTCGACGGCCTGCGGCACCAGCGACGGGTCGGCGCACAGCGCCTCCCACTGCTCGCGGTCGCCGAGCAGCCGCAGCAGCGCGCTGGTCGCCACGTTGGTGGTGGTCTCGTGGCCGGCGAAGCTGATCGCGTGGATCACATTGGTGATCTCGTCGACGGTCAGCGCCTCCGGGTCGTCGAGGTGGACGCGTATGAGGTCGCTGGTGAAGTCGTCGCGGGGCTCGGCCAGCCGCCGGTGGACGAAGTCGACGCAGTACTTCCAGTACCGCACCATGAACTTCGCGACGTCGGTCTGCTGCTCGGGCGTGGCCCGGCCCCAGGTGAACACCATCCGCTCGGCGGCGAGTTCCTTGAGCATCACGGTGTCCTCGGCGGGGAAGCCGATCAGCGCGAAGACCACCGAGGCGGGCAGCGGGTAGGTCAGTTCGTTCACCGCGTCGAACCGGGGGCGGCGCAGCATCCGCGCGATCAGCTCGTCGGCGCGGGCCCGGACCGTCGGTGCCAGGACCTCCAGGCGGCGGGCCGAGAAGACCTTCAGGCAGTGGGAGCGGACCCGGCTGTGCTTGGGCTCGGGGCCGTTGGACATGGTGGGGCTGGTGCCGAAGCCGTCGGCGAGGAGGGCGCGGGCCTCCTCGTCCAGCGGGAAGACCGGTTCCTGGGTGTTGGCGCCGGAGAAGGTCCGGTGGTCCTTCATGATCCGCTCGATGTCGGCGTGCCGGGTGACCACCCACAGGTTCAGCTCGGGGTGGTGGAACACCGGGGTTTCCGCGCGGATCTCGGCGAGCTGCGGATACGGGTCGGTCAGGAAGGCGGGGGCGAGCGGGTCGTAGCCCGCGTGTACGGGGCAGCTCATCGGCCGGCCCGCTCGACCGCGGCGCGCAGGGCGACGCCGACGCGGGACATGTGCGGCTCGGCGCAGTCGAAGAGGGTGCTCGCCTCGGCGTCGATCTTCTCGATCTCGACCCGCTCCGGATCCATGGCGTCGAGGGCCTTCGCGTACGGCGAGCCGGGGTCGACGACGTTCTCGCGGCGGGCGTCCTCGCCGACGGCGAGGACGTGCAGCCGTCCCTTCAGGCCGCCGGCCGGGCGGTAGGCGAACATCGCGCCGAGGTTGGCCTGGTACACCGCGATGCGGTGGCGCAGCACCCCGGGGTCGACGCTGCCGAGACCGGGCTGGGCGGCGAGGAAGTCCACCAGGATGTCGGTGCGCTCCTCCTCGGGCGCGGCCGCGATCCGCTCCAGCGGCAGCTCGACGGGGTGGCCGAGGAGCCGTTCGATGATGAAGCCGTAGTCGTGCAGGGCCCGGGTCTGGAGCGATTCCGCCTCGGGCAGCTCCCGCCAGGCGCGGGCGAACGTCGGCATCAGGTGCAGGACGAGCGGCACCTCCTCGCCGGCGGCCTCCAGTTGGCGGGCGGCCTCGAAGGCGGGCAGGCCGCCCATGCAGTTGCCGGCGAGGAAGTAGGGGCCCTCCGGCTGGACGCGGCGGATCTCCTCGATGCCGCGTGCGGCGATCTCCTCGACGGTGGTGGTCGGCGACTGGTCGCCGTCCAGGCCGGGCGACTGGCAGGCGTACACGCCCCAGGGGGCGGGGACATGCGGCAGATAGCCGCTCATGTAGCCGACGCTGCCCTCCGTCGCCGGGAAGAAGAACAGCCGGGGGCTGCCCTCGCGCAGCACCTTGAGGTGGGAGCCGGTCAGCTCCAGCAGGCGGGCCTCGGCGTTCTTCTCGGCGAGCAGCCGGAGCAGCGCGAGCCGCTTGGTGCCGGACAGGCCGCTGACCCTGTTGGCGAGATCGGTCATGGGGAACTCCAGGGGGATTCATACCGAAGTGGGGATTCGTGCCGAAGTGGTTCTCGGGGGTTCGGTGAGGGGGGATCGGGGAGGGTGACCGGGGTGGGGAGGGTGGTTGGGGGTACGGGGGGCTAGGCGGCCGGGCCGGACAGGAGGGCCGCGGCCTCCTCGTCGGAGAGGGAGTCGAGCAGGGCGAGGGCCGCTTCGAGGTCGTCGGCGGGCCGCAGGTGGCCGGCGACCGCCGCGACCGAGGCGTCCTGCATGAAGACGTGCAGCGGGATACGGGTGCCGGTGGACTCGCGCAGCCGGTACAGGACGCCGGTGGCGGCCAGGGAGTGGCCGCCGAGGCGGAAGAAGTCGTCGTGCCGGCCGATCCCGGTCAGGCCCAGGACCTCCTCGTACACCGCCGCGACGGCCTGCTCCTCGGGGCCCGCCGGGGGCTCCGCGCCACCGGAGGCGAGGGCCGCCGGGAGCGGCGTCCGGCGCAGCGCGCCGCGGTCGGTCTTGCCGTTGGCGGTACGGGGCAGCTCCGTGTGCGGGATGAACCGCTGCGGGATGAGCGCGGGGCGCAGCAGCCCGGCGAGGTGGGCCGCCAGCTCCTCCTCGGCGGGCGGGGCGGCCGGGTCGGCGGCCCGCAGATGGGCCACGAGCACCTCGCCGTCGGCCGGGACGACCACGGCGTCGCGGACCGCCGGGTGGCGGCGCAGGGCGTGCTCGATCTCCTCCGGCTCGATGCGGTGGCCGCGCACCTTGAGCTGGTCGTCGGTGCGGCCCAGGAAGACGGGCGTGCCGTCGGGCAGCCGCCGGACCAGGTCGCCCGTACGGTAGGCGCGTTCGGCCCGTCCGTCGCAGGTGTCGAGGGTGACGAAGCGCTCGGCGGTCAGCTCGGGCCGGTGGAGGTAGCCCAGCGCCAGGCCGTCGCCGGTGAGGTACAGCTCGCCGGGGACGCCGGGCGGGACGGGCATCCGGTTCCGGTCGAGGACGTGCAGCGCCGTGTTGGCGACCGGCCGGCCCAGCAGGACCGGCCCGTCCCCCGGCCCGGCCTGCCAGCGGGTGGACCAGATGGTCGTCTCGGTGGGGCCGTAGAGGTTCCACACCTCGGCGCAGCCACCCAGCAGCCGGTCGGCCAGGTCGCGGCTGAGGGCCTCGCCGCCGGACCAGACGCGCAGCCGGGTGCGGCCGGGCCAGCCGGAGTCCAGCAGCATCCGCCAGGTCGAGGGCGTCGCCTGCACGACCGTGGCGTCGTGCCGCTCCAGCAGGGCGGCGAGGCGGTCGGGGTCGCGGGTCTCGGCATCGGTGGCGACGACGAGGGTGGCGCCGGTGAGCAGCGGGAGCAGCAGCTCCAGCAGCGAGATGTCGAAGAAGAGCGCGGTGACGGCGACGAGCACGTCGTCGGCGCCGAGGCCGGGCTGATCGCCCATGGTGGTGAGGAGGTTGACCAGCGCGGAGTGCGGTACCTCGACGCCCTTGGGGGCGCCGGTCGAGCCGGAGGTGTACAGGACGTACGCGGCCGTCGTCCGCGGGTCGCGCACCGCCCGCTCCGGCGCCGCGCCGGGCGGCGGGACGTCCGCGGTGGCGTCCAGTGCGCGGATGCCCTCGGGCAGCAGGGCGGCGGTGTCCGGGCCGGTCCAGGCAGCGGTCAGCCCGCAGTCGGTGGTCATCCGCGCCATCCGGTCGGCGGGCAGGTCCGGGGCGAGCGGGACGAAGGCGGCGCCCGCGCGCAGGGAGGCGAGCACCGCGGCGACCATGTCGGCGGAACGGTTCATCAGGATCCCGACCCGGCCGCCCGCGCACCCCTGGTCGTGCAGCAGCGCGGCGAGGGCGTCGGCCCGGGCGTCCAGGCGGCGGTAGGACCACTCCTCGTCGCCGCAGCGCAGCGCGGTGCGGTCCGGGGTGCGGGCCGCCTGCGCGGCGAACAGGTCGGCGGCGGTCGCGTCCGACGGGTAGGCGCGGGCGGTGTCGTTGGCCGCCGCAAGGGCCCGCCGGTCGTCGTCGGACAGCACGGTGACGAGCTGCGTGGCGCGGTCCGGGTCGTCGGCAAGCCGCTGTGCGAGCTGCTGCCAGCGGTGGGCGAAGGCGGTCGCGGTGGCCGGGTCGAACAGCTCGGTGCTGTGGCGCAGTTCCAGCTCCAGCGCGCCGTCGGGCGCGGGCGTGAAGTACACCTCCAGGTCGAACTGGGTGGTGCCGGCGTCGAACGGCACCGGGGCGGCGGTGACCTCGGGCAGGTCCAGGCAGCCCGGCAGGTCCTGGAGCGCCAGGAACGTCTGGAACAGCGCGTTGCGGCCGGGGTCGCGCTGCGGGGCGAGCCGCTCGACCAGCCGCTCGTAGGCGTAGTCGCAGTGGTCCCAGGCGGTGGCGCAGGTCCGGCCGGTGCCGGCGATCAGCTCCCGGAAGGTGGGCCGGCCGGTCAGGTCGACCGGCAGTACCAGGGTGCTGACGAAGCAGCCGGCGGTGTCGTGGAAGCGGGCGTCGGGCCGGTTGGCGTACGGCGTGCCGACGACCGCCCGGTCGCCGCCGGTGTGCCGGCCGAGCATCACGCCGTGGACGGCGAGCAGCGCGGCGAAGAGCGTGGTGCCCTCCGCCTCGGCGAGCGCGCGCAGCGTGTGCACCGTCGTGGCGGGCAGGGTGCGGCCGGCGGTGGCGCCGCGGTAGCTGCGCTGCCGGGGACGCGGCCGGTCCGCCGGCAGTTCGGCGGTGGCGTCGGCGGTGGCGAGCGTCTTCTCCCAGTGGTCGAGGGCGGCAACCCGGCCGGGGGCGTCCTCGACGGCGCGCTCGTGGGCGACGAAGTCGGCGTAGTCGGCGGCCGGTTCGACGGCCTTGCCGGCGTACGCCTCGGACACCCCGTTCAGCAGCAGGCCGTACGTCCAGCCGTCGGCTATGAGGTGGTGCACCGTCAGGCCCCAGATCCATTCGTCGTCGCCGAGCCGCACCAGCGCGGAGCGGATCAGCGGCGGACGGGCCAGATCGAAGGGGCGTACCAGCTCGGCACGGAGGAGCGCGGGCCACTCCTCGCCCGGACCGGGGTCGAGGACGGTGGTGGTGACGGTGGCGGCGTCGGGCAGGAACTGCGCGGGGTGGCCGGCGAGTTCGGCGAAGCCGGCGCGCAGGCCGGGCTGGGCGGCGAGGACCGTGTTCAGCGCAGCGTCGAGGGCGGCGGGGTCCAGCCGTCCGCGGAGCCGGTGGGCGTAGCTGAAGGTGTAGCCGGTGCCGCTCGCGTCCAGTTCCTGGAGGAACCACAGGCGGCGCTGGATGCCGGAGAGCGGCAGCACCCGCCGGTCGTGGAGCCGGGCGAGCAGGGCGTCGCGGTGCGCGGCGACGTCGTCGCGCAGCGCGGGGGTGAGGATGCCGTCGGGGCCGCGCAGCCGGAGGCGGCCCGCTTCGGCGCGGAGGTCGCCGCCGCGGGCGACGAGGGCGGCGAGTACCGGGTCCGTGGGGTCGTTCACAGCAGTACCTCCGTCGGGGCGTCCTGGGAGTGGCGTGCGTCGGCGCCGGCGCCGACGGCTTCCTCGGCGAGGGCGGTGAGCGAGGGGGCGGCGAGGATCCGGGAGACCTTGAGGTCGGTGTTCAGGTCCTCCAGCAGGGTGTTGCGCAGTTGCATCGCGACCAGCGAGCCGGCGCCGAGCGCGAGCAGCGGGACGTCGTCCGGCAGTTCGGCGGGGTCCGTCTGGAGCAGGGCGGCCAGATGGGTGCTCAGGTGGTGCCGGATCAGCGCGGCGGCCTCGGCGGGCGAGGAGGCGGCGGCGAGCCGGTCGGCCGGCGGCACCCGGTCCGTGGTCTCCTCGACGGCGCGCGGCGGGTCGGTGATCCAGTAGCGGCGGCGCTGCCAGGGGTAGGCGGGCAGTGCGGTCAGGCGCCCGGCGGGCAGCGGGACACGGTCCCAGTCGAGGGCGACACCCGCGGTGTGCAGGGTGGCCAGGGCCCGGGTGAGGGTTTCCGGGTGCGGCACGTCCCGGCGCAGCGCGCCCACCACGCCGCCGTCCTGCCGTTCGCGCATCAGGTCCTGGAGCGCCGGGACCAGCACCGGGTGCGGGCCCAGTTCCAGGAAGCAGACCGGCCCGTCGGCGGCGATCCGGTCGACGGCGTCCGCGAACCGCACCGGCTCCCGCAGGTTCCGCGCCCAGTACCCGGCGTCCAGGGCCTCGCCGGGGTGGACGCGGCCGGTGACCGTCGACACGAAGGGCACCCGCTCCGCCCCGGGCGTCAGCGATTTCAGCGCACGCCGCAGATCCGGAAGGAGCGGTTCGAACTGGCGGCTGTGCCCGGCGACACCGACCTGGAGGATGCGCGCCATGACGCCCTGGGCGTCGAGCTTCCGGGCCGCGTCGGCGATCTCGTCGGCGTCGCCGGTGAGCACCGTGGTACGCGGCCCGTTGGCGGCGGCCAGTTCCACGCTCGGCGCGTACGGCGCGACCGCGGCGAGTGCCGCCTGTGCGTCGAGGTCCACCAGCAGCATGCCGCCCCGTCCTGTCAGCGGGCCGAGGGCCGAGCTGCGGCGGCAGATCACGCGCACGGCGTCGGGCAGGGAGAGCGCACCGCAGGCGTACGCCGCCGTGACCTCGCCCATGCTGTGGCCGACCACGGCCGCGGGCTCGACGCCCCAGGACCGCCAGAGCGCGTCGAGGGCGACGCCCACCGTGAACACGGCCGGCTGGACCGTCTCGATGGCCTTCGGGTCCAGCGGCCGCTCCCCGCGCAGCCAGGGCAGCAGGTCGATGCCGCCCTCGGCGTGGATCAGCTCGGCGCAGGCGTGGGCCGCGCGGCGGAACGCGGGCTCGTCCCGGTACAGCTCCTGGCCCATCGCGGCGTGCTGGCCGCCCTGGCCGGGGAAGACGAAGACCGTGCGGGTGGTGGCGGCGCGGGCCCGGCCACGCACCAGGCCCGGCGGGTGCTCGCCCCGGGCGTACGCGGTGAGGGAGGCGGCCGTCTCCCGGGCGTCGGCGGCGACGAGCGCGAGCCGGTGCTCGTGGTGGCCGCGGTGGGCGGCGAGCGTGTGGCAGATGCCGGGCAGTTCGCCGGGGGCGGCCGTGTCGAGGCGGCCGGCGGTCAGCCGTGCGGCCTCGGCGAGCGCCCACTCGTCGCGGGCGGACAGGGTGAGCAGCGGGGGCCACGCGGTGGGGGCGGGGGCGTGCGGGAGTGCGTCGGCCGTTGCCGTGAGCTGCGCGGCGGCCGGTTCGCCCCGGCGCATCGACGGCAGGGCCACCCCGCGCCCGTCCAGCGTCCGTTCGGTGTCGAGCTGCGTGACCGGGTGCGGGTTGAGGTCGAGGAAGTGGCGGTGGCCGCGGGCCGCGAGGGCTGCGATGCCGTCGCCGAAGAGCACCGGCTCGCGCAGGTTGCGGCACCAGTAGTCGGCGTCCAGCTCCTCCCCGGCGGCGGTCTCCCCGGTGACGGTGGACCACATCGGTACGGTGCCGGGGCCGGGGGCGAGGCCCGCAAGGGCCTTGCGCAGGGGGGTGAGCAGCGGGTCCATGTGCGCCGAGTGCGAGGCGTAGTCCACGTCGATCGGGCGTACCGTCACGTCCTGCGCGGCGAGCGCGGCGGTCAGGCTCCCGATCGCGGCGCGGCCTCCGGAGACGACGGTGCGGTCCGGTCCGCCGACGACGGCGACCGCGAGGTCCGGGGCGCCGTGGCGGGCGAGGGCGGCCCGGGTGTGTGCGGCGTCCAGGCCCACGACCGCCATCGTCCCGTCGCCGGCCAGCTCGTCGACGAGCCGGGCGCGGACGGCGACGAGGCGCGCCGCGTCGTCCAGCGAGAGCGCGCCGCTGACGTGGGCCGCCGCGATCTCGCCCATGCTCTGGCCGATCACCGCCGCCGGGCGCACACCCCGGTCCGCCCAGAGCGCGGCGAGCGCGACCTGCATGGTGAAGACGGCGGCCTGGACGGCGCTGGTGTCGTCCAGCGGCTCCCGGCGCAGGGTGAGCAGGTCCTTGACGCTCCGCCCGCCGAGGTGCGGCGCCAGCGCCCGGTCGCAGGCGCGCACCGTCCGGGCGAACGCCGGTTCCGTCATCAACTCCACACCCATGCCCGGCCACTGCGACCCCTGCCCACCGAAAACGAAGACCGGGCCGGCGGTCGCGTCGCCGGCCGCTCGGGGCGCGGCCGGGTCCGCCGGTACGGGCGCGAGCGCGGCCTCCGGACCCGCCGGTACGGGCGTGGCCGGCGTCGTGGTGCCCGCCGTCTCCTCCCGGGGCGCCGCGGACAGCAGCAGGTGGCAGTTGGTCCCGCCGAAGCCGAAGCCGCTCACCCCGGCCCACGCCTCCTCGTCCGCGCCGCCCGGCCAGGGCCGTGCCGCCGTGGGCACCGCCAGCCGTAGGTCGTCGAAGGGGATGTGCGGGTTGGGGCTCTCGAAGTGCAGATTGCGCGGGACCTCGCGGTGGTGCAGCACCAGCGCCGTCTTGACGAACCCGGCCACCCCGGCGGCCGCCTCCAGGTGGCCGATGTTGCTCTTCACCGCCCCGAGCAGCAGCGGCGCGTCGGCGGCCCGCCCCTCGCCGTAGACGGCGCCCAGCGCCCCGGCCTCGATCGGGTCGCCGAGCATGGTGCCGGTGCCGTGGGTCTCCACGTACCGCACGGTGGCCGGGGCGACGCCGGCGTCCGCGCAGGCCCGGCGGATCACCGCCTCCTGCGCCTGCGGGCTGGGCGCGGTCAGGCCGTTGCTGAAACCGTCGTTGTTGACGGCACTGCCGCGCAGGGTGCAGTAGATACGGTCGCCGTCCGCGCGGGCCCGGGAGAGCGGCTTGAGCACCACCAGGCCGCCGCCCTCGCCGCGGACGTAGCCGTTGGCGCGCGCGTCGAACACCTTGCAGCGGCCGTCCGGCGCCATCGCGCCGAAGTGCGACATCGCCACGGTGCCCGCCGGGCCGCAGAAGAGGTTGACGCCCCCCACGAGCGCGAGGTCGCACTCCCCGGCGAGCAGGCTGCGCCGCGCCTGGTGCAGCGCGACCAGCGACGACGAGCACGCCGTGTTCACGGTCAGGCTGGGGCCGGTGAGGCCGAGGGTGTAGGAGACGCGGGCGGAGATGATGCTGAGGTCGCCGCCGGTGGCCGAGTGCGCGGTCAGCCGCGTCGGGTCGGCGGCGGTCAGCGCGGCGTACTCGCTCCACATCGCGCCGACGAACACCCCCGCCGCCCGGCCCCGCAGGCTCCCCGGCACGATGCCGGCGTCCTCCAGCGCCTCCCACACCAGCTCCATCACCAGCCGCTGCTGGGGGTCCATGTGAAGGGCCTCGGCGGGTGAGATCCCGAAGAACAGCGGGTCGAAGCCGGCTATCTCCTCCAGGAATCCGCCCCACCGGGTCGCCATCCGGCCGGGCTCGCCGGGCGCGTACCAGTCGTCGACGGCCCAGCGCTCCGGCGGCGTCTCGGTGACCGCGTCCCGGCCGCCGGTCAGCAGGTCCCAGTACGCGGCGAGGCCCGGCGCCCCGGGGAACCGCGCGGCCATCCCCACCACGGCGACCGGCTCGTCGACCGCCGCCGCGACGGACTCGGCGACGGCCGGCGCGGCGCCGGTCCCGGACGGCTCCGCGCCCTGCCCGGCGAGCTGCCGCGCCAGCTCCGCGGGTGTCGGGCAGCTCCACGCGAGGGTGGGGGCGAGCGGACGCCCGAGCCGACGCGACGCCTCGGCCACGAGGCGGGTGAGCGCCATCGAGTCCAGCCCGTAGGAGGTGAACCGCCGGTCCGCACGGACCTCGTCGCGCGCCCGGCCGGTCGCCCCGGCCACCCACTCCAGAAGCCAGCCCTCAAGACTTCCGGCGTCACCGGCCGCCGGTGTGCCGGGGCCCGCACCCGGGCCGTGAGCTGTTCCGCGATGCGGGTCGAGCCGCTCAGACATTCCTGAACTCCCTTGTGCGCCACCACTCACAGAGTGTTGAACCGTGTGTCACGGAGGGGACCGGAAGGACACACCGGCGGCGGGCGTCCGAGCGCAAGATCACAGCGCTCCCGCGAGTCCTCGGACGTACGGAAGCGAACCAAGATCAACAGCGCGTGCAATCCCCGACACAGGCTGTCAACGGCCCTCCCCCCACCACACCTCTGATTGGGTGTAGTGCACACCAAGTTCCTGTGATATGGGCACGACCTGCGGTTTTACCCTCACACCAACCGGCGGGCCCCGCGTACCCCTGAGGACTCCAACCCGTTTCCCATGGTTCATTTCCCCCGAGGCCGGACACCCGCCGCGCAGGGAGGGGCACCCCGCATCCCGCATCCCGCATCCCGGAGTCCGGTCCGCGGCCCGGGCCGCTCCGCGCCGGGACGCACTCCGCCCGGACCCACCCCCGAGCGCCCGCGACCACCCGCGCGAAGCCGGGCCCCGCCCTCACGCGGTACGAAAAGGAGTCCTCCACGCGACAGGGCGACCCGCGCGGCTGGACCGCGGAGTGCGCACCCCCGATGCGTTCTCTCCTTCATCACAGCCGTCAACACGTTCTTGCCGGGGAATACCTCCACCCGTCCAGTCGGGTCACAGATGCCGAAAACGAATGCGCGGAGCATGATGGAGCCAAGCAAGTCGAGCCCTTTGATACGTATACCCCATTGCAGACCAACCGGTTTCACGGTACGAAGATCAGCTGCCCGATACGTGAGGAGGTCCGTCTTGTTCTGGAATTTGACTGTCGAGGATCGCCTGTTCGAGATCAGGCTTCTCGATGGAGCGGAGATGCTGTCCCGCTGGGACGAGGTCGAAAGAATGCTTCGCAAAGCATTCGATGATGCGCAGTACAACGATGACGGATACTCCGTGGAGAACCCCGTCAGCTTCACCCGGGCCGGAGTGGATGGCGCCCTGGGGCCCGGGATCAAACACGTGATAGCGCTCGGCAACGGGGGCCTCGTCGGAGGATTCTTCTGCCTCCCGACGGAACCGAGGGGCGATGAGAAAAGCTGCGATGTCGGCTGGGTATTCCTGACCCCTGACCTTCCTCATCCCTATCGCCGAGGCGTCCTGAACGAGATCATGGCGAGGGGATACCAAGCCGTCAAGAACGCCGGCTTCGAGCGCATCGTATCCAACATGGGCACCGCAGCGGGAAGCGCCGCATTGACCCGGTACGGCTTTGTCCACTCCCCGCTTCCCAGCACATCGAACCGGTGGGTGAAGGAGCTGTAACAACAGAAATTCGACCACAGAAAAGGGTCTCCGGCCAGGGCAGACACCAGGCCGGAGACCCTCTTCAAGCTGACCGGCGGACGAGACCGGCCTGTACGCCGGGAACAGTCTCCTCAGCAGCAGCTACCTGCGGAAACACCTCCGGACGAGGCGCATCGCCACCAGATCGCCACACCACGGAACACCGCCGCCACCCTTACGCGACCTCCTCATCATCAACGTCCACCAGAAGGGGCCTGGAGGGCGGCTCGAATACTGGGGGTCGGCCATCAGCCGAGGCCGCCAGGTGAACATCGTGGTGATCGTCCAGTACGCCCGAAAGACCAGCGACGGCACGTACGACGCAGGCAAGGGTGAGAAGATCGGCGTCATCACGGCTTACTGCAAGAACCAGCCGAGGAACAAGTGCCCGAACTGGGTGAATCAGTGACAGACACGCACGACGAGACGGCGGAGCAGCAGGCGGACATCACCCGCCTGCTGCTCCACCACATTCAGGCCCCCATCTCCGGAACTCAGTGTCTGCGGGGGGTCCTCCCAGCGCCGGATTCGGCCGCGGCGATCCGCATCGTCACGGGCGCCGCCGGGGCCTACGAGCCCACGGAACTTATCGGCTACGAGTTCCCTTTGGATGCCAGCGGCGATCAGGTCACCGCCCGGGACGTTCTCGGGATGCTCCGTACTCTGCTCACAGGTACGCACATCTACCCGAACCACCAGCTTGGCAGCGTCATGGGGATGACGCTTGTACAGGTCGATCCCACGAGTGTGAACGTGGCTGCCGACACTTCGGATGAGCGAGCCTTCGGGTTCCTGCGCGCGCTCGTATACCCGTACACCGAGGAAGAGCCGGAGCCTCGGCTGCGCGGCTTCCTCCTGCGGGGCCAGGACCAGCTACGCCTTTACGTTGACCTCGACGACGCATCGCATGTGATCGCCGTCGACATCCGGACCTCTGGCGCCACCACCGCGCTCCTCGCAGCGCTGCCTTCGCTGCTGACCGAGGAGCTGCGCACATCTATTGACGAGGCGGATCCTCACTGCTCCCGGGCTGTAGATCTCACTGACTGGTGAGGGCAGCGGGCAGTTCTCCAGCATCCCGTCGCGGGTGTTCATGGCCAGGCCGAGGATGGTCCCGTCCACCGTGACGCGACGGCCTCCCGTGGGGCTGGGAGGATGAACGACGATTCGTGCCGTGAGGCCACCATCGCAGCCGGATCGGCGTTCTGCTCCCCGAGAAGCACAAAGGCTCCCCCGCGCGTAGCGAGGGAGCCTTTGAAATAATTAAACAACTCAGTTGGCCTTGGCGTATGCCTCACGGATATCGGCGGGGACACGGCCCCGATCGTTGACGTTGTATCCGTTCTCCTTGGCCCACGCGCGGATCTTCGCGGTGTCCTCCCGACCGGCGGGCGCGGGCTTCCCTGCTCGGGCCTTACCTGCGCGGGTACGACGGCCGGCCTTGAGGAACGGCCCCATGGCATCCAGCAGCTGGTCGTAGGAGTCCGGCCCAAGGTCGATCTCGTACGTCACGCCGTCCAGCGCAATGGTGTGCGTAGCCGCCTCAGAGGACTCTTCGCCTGTCAGGTCGTCGGTGATAACGGTGATTACTTTTTGTGCCATGCCCGGATGATACGGGGGCTCAGATGAAAAATAAAACGCCCACCTTTCCGCGAGAAAGGCGGGCGTCCTCTGAAGGGGGAGCAGCCCTGCTCAGGACAGGAGATTCGACTGTCCAGCCTGAATGCTCTTGGTGAAAAGCTCGTAATCCTTGCGGGAAATGATCAGGACCTTGGCGTCAGGGTCACCGACGTCTTTGGAGTCGCGCAGTGCCACGACCCCATCGACGAACGCAACCTCAAGGCAGTTGTTAGTGCCATTGGACAGATGGCTCTTTACCCATGTGGCGTTGGTGAGATCGACCTGCTTATTCATGGTTCAGTCCTGGATTATTTCCGAGCAACGTTTCCAAGTTGGGCAGGTTGCTAGAAACTTTTCTCATACGCCATGGTTGCTCATGTGAGAGCAACGCCCCGGTCTCATAGGGGAGTTGATTCCTGCCAACGAGCCTGCCCCGACGTTAACACGGCTCGTCCTCGCGGAGGGAAGACCTCGTGACGAAGAGCAGTAACGCACCAACGCCCGCCGACAGCCCCCGGAACAGGGGGCGCCGGGGCCTCCGACCGGAGGACTCCGGGACTAGGCCGGCGCCGAGAGCGACGATGGATGGTCTCGCAGACCCGCTACGAGCGGCACCCTCGGATGCGAAAGCCCGCAAAGGGTGACCAGCTCGCTCCGCCCTCACGACGCACGAAAAGGGCCCCTGACCTGGTAAAACACCAGGTCAGGGGCCCTTCGTCGCTAGGCGACGGACGAGTCCGGCCTGTACGCCGGGTTCTGTCTCCCCCGGCCCTTGCGGGCCGAGGGGAGGCGGCCATCCATCTAGGGCTGCCGTTGCCGACAGCCTCGTGCGGTCTACCCGCGGACTCGGGCGGGCAGCCCTCGGTCGTCCGCGCAGGAGCGCCGGGGCGCTCCCTCTTGACCTTGCTCCGGGTGGGGTTTACCGAGCCCTCCGAGTCACCTCGGAGGCTGGTGGTCTCTTACACCACCGTTTCACCCTTACCGGTGCCTTGCGGCTCCGGCGGTCTGTTCTCTGTGGCACTGTCCCGCGGGTCACCCCGGGTGGGCGTTACCCACCACCCTGCCCTGTGGAGCCCGGACGTTCCTCGGGAGGGTCCGAAGATCCTCACGCGGCCGCCCGGCCGGCTCGTCCGCCGTGGTGACCATGCTACCCGGCCGGACCCGGCGGTCAGGCCGGGGTGAAGCGGACGGGGTCGCTGCCCGGTTCGGCGGCGGTGAGACGGACGCGGAGGGCATCGCCGAGGCGGGGTGCGGGGGCGTCGGGCGGGGTGGTGAGGCGGCCGGTGACGGCGGGGGTACGGAGGTGGACGGTGGCGTCGTCGGTGTCGTCGGTGTCGCGGTCGGTGTCGGTGACGACGGCGTCGAAGGTCTCGCCGATCCGGTCGCGCAGCAGGGCGGCGGCGACGAGGGCGACGCATGCGCGCTCGGCGTCGTCGGCGCGGCGGGCGCCGGTCGCCATCGTGGCAGGCAGCCCGGCCAGGACGGAGCGGACCCAGGACGGCGGCGCGATACCGGCCGAGGCGGCCAGGCAGAGTTCCGAGGTGTAGCGGTCGACGAGGCGGTTCAGCGGGGCGGTGGCGTGGGCGTAGGGCAGAACGACGGCGGCGTGCACCGCGGCGGACGGCGGCGGGGGGCTGCCGTCGAACGCGAGGTAGCCGCCGCCGCGCAGCACGGTGGCGCACTCCTGGAGGAACGCGGCGTGCGAGGCGCGGTGCGGGTCGAGGCCGCGGACGAGCGCGGCGTACGACGTGTGATGCGGCCAGTCGACCCCGAGGGCGTGGGCGGTGCGGCGGAGGCGGGCGACGGAGCCGTCCGGTGCGGTGGGCAGGGTGCGCAGGATGCCGGTACCGGCGGCGAGCATGAGGTCGGCGGCGGCCACGCCGATGAGCTGGGCGAGCTGTGCGGTGAACCGTTCGGCGGGGAGCGGGGCGCGGTAGGCGAGGGCGTAGCGGCCGTCGTGGGCGGTGAGCCGGGCCTCGGGGACGTACAGGGAGATCGCGCCGCGGGCGCGTTCGCGGGCCTCGCGCAGCAGGCCGGTCTCCCGGAGCAGGGCGAGGGGTTCCTCGGCGGTGCCGTCGTCGAGGATGCGCTGGACGGCCGGGTGGTCGAGGCGCGCGCGGGAGCGGACCCGGGCGCGGCGTACGGAAGCGGTGGCCAGGGCGCCATCCGCGTCGAGGTCGAGCTGCCACAGGACGGCCGGACGGTCCTCGTCGGGCAGGAACCCGGCGGCCCGCTCGCTGAGGGCGTACGGGTGGAGGGGGACGCGCGCGTCGGGGAAGTGGAGGGTGGTGACGCGGTGGTGGGCCTCGGCGTCGAGGGCGCCGCCGGGGGTGACGAAGGAGGCGACGTCGGCGACGGCGTAGTGGAGGCGGAAGCCGCGTCCGGCGGGGCGGCGGGCGAGGAACATCGCGCGGTCGAGGTCCGGGGCGCCGGGCGGTTCGAGGGTGAAGAGCGGCAGGTCGGTGGCGTCGGCGAGGCTGTGGGCGGTGGCCACGTCGCCGGCGGCGGTGGGGATGCGCGGGGCGAGGGCCGCGCTGTCGGCCTCCGCCTGGGCGGTGGGCGGGAAGTGTTCGGGGATCTCCAGCCGCCCGCGCAGTCCGCGCAGCGCGGCGCGCAGCGGGTCCTGCGCGGCGTCGGTCACGTGCATGGGGCGGCGGGGCATGTCACCGAGCGTAAGGCGGTGCGGCGTGTGCGGCGCGGTGCGGCGGGGCGGGCCGGGGCCGGTCGGGTGCGGGCCCGGATCACGGCCGTGAGCTGCGGTTCCGTCGTGGTGGGCGGCAGGACCTACGCTGTGGCGGGGTCTGCGGCGCGGTGCGCCGGGGCCCGCCGTACCGCATTCGCCGCGTGAAGGAGAAGACCGTGCTGGTGCTGTTGCCGCCGTCCGAGGGGAAGGCCACGGGGGGCGAGGGGGCGCCGCTGGATGTGGCCGCGCTGTCGCTGCCGGGGCTCGGCGCCGCGCGCGAGGCCGTGCTGGAGGAGCTGGTCGCACTGTGCTCGGACGACGAGGAGAAGGCGCGCGAGACCCTGGGCATCGGCGTGGGGCTGCGGGGCGAGGTCGCGAAGAACGCGGCGTTGCGGACGGCGGGCACCCGCCCCGCCGCGGAGATCTACACCGGGGTGCTCTACGACGCCCTGGGCCTGACGACGCTGGACGCGGCGGCGCGGGAGCGGGCCGACCGGTCGCTGCTGGTGTTCTCGGGCCTGTGGGGCGCGGTGCGGCCCGGCGACGCGATCCCGTCGTACCGCTGCTCGATGGGGGTGAAGCTGCCGGGCCTCGGGGCGCTCGGGGCGTACTGGCGGGAGCCGATGGCGCGGGTGCTGCCGGAGGTCGCGGCGTCCGGGCTGGTGCTGGATCTGCGGTCGGCGGCGTATGCGACGGCGTGGAAGCCGAAGGGCGAGGTGGCGGGGCGGACGGCGACGGTGCGGGTGCTCCAGTCGAAGATCGTGGACGGGGTGGAGAAGCGGTCGGTGGTCAGCCACTTCAACAAGGCCACGAAGGGGCGGATGGTCCGCGATCTGCTGAGCGCCGGGAGGGCGCCGGAGGGCCCGGCGGAGCTGGTGGAGGCGTTGCGCACGCTCGGGTACACGGTGGAGGCCGAGGCCCCGGCGCGGGCGGGCCGTCCGTGGGCGGTGGATGTCGTCGTCACGGAGGTGTGAGACCAGCGCGTTGCACAGAACGCAACGCTCGTTGCGGAGAGTGTGGGGAGAGGCGCAGTATGGGCGCGTGATGCACGCTGCCCCCTCGCCCGCGCCCGCCTCCGTGCTGGGCCTCGCCCCCGTCATTCCGGTCGTCGTGATCCAGGACGTCGCCGACGCCGTGCCGCTCGCCCGCGCCCTGGTGGACGGCGGACTGCCCGCGATCGAGGTGACGCTGCGGACACCCGCCGCGCTCGACGCGCTGACCGCCATCGCCGCCGAGGTCCCGGACGCGGTGGTCGGCGCGGGCACCCTGCTGACGCCCGAGCAGACCACCGCGGCCTGCGGCGCCGGTGCGCGGTTCCTGGTGAGCCCCGGGTGGTCGCCGCGGCTGCTGGCCGCGATGCAGGACGCCGGTGTGCCGTTCCTGCCCGGCGTCTCGACGGCGTCGGAGGTGGTGACGCTGCTGGAGCAGGGCGTGACGGAGATGAAGTTCTTCCCCGCCGAGGCCGCGGGCGGCACCCCGTATCTGAAGTCGCTGGCCGCGCCGCTGCCGCAGGCCCGTTTCTGCCCGACCGGCGGCATCGGCGCTGCGTCCGCACCGTCCTACCTCGCACTGCCCAACGTCGGCTGCGTCGGCGGCACCTGGATGCTCCCGGCAGACGCGCTGGCCGCCAAGGACTGGGGCCGGGTCACCGAACTCGCCCGCGAGGCCGCCACGTTGGCCCGCTGATCACACCGGCACTCCGGACCGTATGACGACGGGCCCGGCACCTTTCGCAGGTGCCGGGCCCGTCGTCATACGCGTCAGCGCAGGTGCGAGGTGTCGTTCAGCAGCCGCAGTGAGGCGTTGCCGTCGGCGTAGTACGCGACGGCGGAGAGGGAGGCGGCCGACAGCTCCATGCGGTACAGCGCCTCGGGCGGGGCGCCGAGCGCCAGCCGGACCAGCGTCTTGATCGGCGTGACGTGGGTGACCACGAGGACGGTACGGCCCGCGTACCGGGCGGTCAGCGCGTCCCGGGCGGCGGCGACCCGGCGGGCCACCGTCGCGAACGCCTCGCCGCCGCCGGTCGGCGCCACGCGGGTGGAGCCCAGCCAGGCGTCGAGGTCGTCCGGGTACCGCTCGCGGACCTCGCCGAAGGTCAGGCCCTCCCAGGCGCCGAAGTCCGTCTCGCGCAGCCCGTCCTCGACGCGGACGTCGAGCCCGAGCCGGCCGGCGACGACCGCGGCGGTCTGCCGGCAGCGGCGCAGCGGGGAGCTGACGACGGCTTCGATCGTGCCGCGGGCGGCGAGCGCGGCGGCGGCCGCCTCGGCCTGCCGCAGCCCCGCCGGGGACAGCTCCGGGTCGCCGCCGCCGCTGCCCGAGAAGCGCTTCTGCGGGGTCAGCGCCGTCTCACCGTGGCGCAGCAGGACGAGGGTGGCGGGCGCGCCGAGGTCGGCGCTCCCCCAGCCGACGGCCGGGGCGGCCACCCTGGTCGCGTCCGTGCCGGGGCGCGCCGGGGCGTCGAGCGCCGCGCGGGAGTCCTCGGGCCGCCACTGACGGCCGTCGCGCCCGGCGTCCATCGCCTCGTTGGCGAGCCGGTCGGCGTGCTTGTTCTTCGCCCGGGGGATCCACTCGTACGAGACCAGCGTCGCCGGGTGGGCGGCGGCGGCCTCGGCGGCGAGCGGCTTCATGTCGGGGTGCTTGATCTGCCAGCGGCCCGACATCTGCTCGACGACGAGCTTGGAGTCCATCCGCACCCGGATCCGGGCCGCCGGGTCGAGGGCGTGCGCCGCCCGTAGCCCGGCGACGAGGCCGCGGTACTCGGCGACGTTGTTGGTGACGGTGCCGAGGAACTCGGCGGCCTCGGCGAGGGGTTCGCCGGTGGCCGCGTCGAGGACGACGGCGCCGTAACCGGCCGGACCCGGGTTGCCCCGGGAGCCGCCGTCGGCCTCGACGATCAGGGTGCGGGCCACGGCCTACAGACCGGAGTCGGGCGTGCGGACCAGGATGCGGCTGCAGTTCTCGCAGCGCACGACGGTGTCGGCGGCGGCCGTGCGGATGTCGTTCAGCTCGGTGATGTCCAGCTCCAGGCGGCAGCCCTCGCAACGCCGCTGGAAGAGGCGGGCCGCGCCGATGCCGCCGTGCCTCGCGCGCAGCCGGTCGTAGAGCTTCATGAGGTCGGCGGGGATGTCGGCGACGGTCAGCTCACGCTCCTTGGTGACCGTCTCGGCCTCGGCGTCGATCTCGGCGTAGGCGGCGTCGCGGCGGGCGGTGACGTCGTCGGCCTTCGCCTGGGCGCCCTCGACCCGGCCGGACAGCTCGGTGGCGCGCTCCTGGGCGGCCTCGCGGCGCTCCATGATCTCCAGGACGATGTCCTCCAGGTCGCCCTGGCGCTTGGCGAGGGAGGCCAGTTCGCGCTGGAGGCTCTCCAGGTCCTTGGGCGAGGTGATGGCGCCGGAGTCCAGGCGCTTCTGGTCGCGGGCGGCGCGCTGGCGCACCTGGTCCACGTCCTGCTCGGCCTTGGTCTGCTCGCGGGCGGTGTCGCTCTCCTCGGTCTGCGCGGCGACGAGCAGGTCGCGCTGCTGGGTGAGGTCGGCCTCCAGGGTGGTCAGCTCAGCCAGCTCGGGGAGGTTGTTGCGCTTGTGCGCGAGCTGGGTGAGGCGGACGTCCAGGGCCTGGACGTCGAGGAGACGGATCTGGTCGGCGGGCGCGGCGTTCAGCGGGGGGCTCCTGGGGTGTGTGTCGGGGCGGAGGGGGTGGCGGACGCCGCGTGGGCGGTCCAGGGGTCGGTGACCGTACGGGAGACGTGCGTGCGCAGGCCCCAGCCGTGGCGGTCGGAGACGGCGTCGAGCTGGGCGGCGGCCTGCTCGCACCAGGGCCACTCGGTGGCCCAGTGCGCGGCATCGAGTAGCGCCGGGGGGACGGCGCCCACGCTCTGGGTGGCCTCGGAGGCCGGATGGTGGCGCAGGTCCGCGGTGAGGAACGCGTCCACACCGGCGGCCCGCACCGCGTCGAAGAGGCTGTCGCCCGAGCCGCCGGAGACGGCGAGCGTACGGATGACGCGGTCCGGGTCACCGGCCGCGCGGATGCCCTGCGCGGTGGCCGGGAGCCGGGCGGCTGCGTGGGCGGTCAGCTCGGCGAGCGTCATCGGGTGCGGCAGTTCGCAGATCCGGCCCAGGCCGCGGCGGCCGTGCCGGTCGGTGGCGTCCGGCACCAGCGGGCCGGTGATCCGCAGGTCGAGCGCGCCGGCCAGGGCGTCGGAGACCCCCGGGTCGGCGGTGTCGGCGTTGGTGTGCGCGACGTGCAGGGCGATGCCGTTCCGGATGAGCGTGTGGACGACCTTGCCCTTGACGGTGGACGCCGCGACCGTCGTCGTCCCGCGCAGATAGAGCGGGTGGTGGGTGACGAGGAGGCCGGCGCCGAGAGAGACCGCCTCGTCGGCGACGGCCTGGACGGGGTCGACGGCGAACAGGACGCGCTCGACCTGCGCCGCGGGGTCGCCGCAGACCGTGCCGACGGCGTCCCACTCTTCGGCCCGCTCGGTGGGCCAGAGGGCGTCGAGAGCGCTGAGGACTTCAGACAGTGCGGGCACGGGTGGAAGGTTACCTCCCGCCCGGGGCCCGCCGTCCCGCCTCCCCGGCGGGCGGTGACGGGTGCCCGGCGGTGTGCGGCGGCGGGGTCCGCCGCCGCGCCGCCGGGCCCGGACGTCACTTCTTGACGAGGTATCCGCGCAGGTCGTCGAGGACGCTGTCGGCGGCGGTGACGCCGAGGCCGAGGTACCAGGTCTCGTCCTTGACGTTCTTGGCGTGGCCGTCCTTGACCGCCTTGAGGTTCTTCCACAGCGGGTTGGACTCGGCGGTGTCCCGCTTGGTGGCCTTGGGGTCGCCGTAGACGCCGGTGAAGATCCAGTCGGCGTCCGCCTGGTTGATGTTCTCCGGGCTGACCTCGGTGGCGAGGTCGTCGACCTGCTGGTTCTTCGGGCGGGGCAGGCCGACGTCCTTGAGGAGGGTGCCGATGAAGGACTGCTGGGCGTAGAGCCGGGTGAACTGCGGCATGTAGCGCAGCATCGTGACGGTCGGCTTCTTCGGGCCGATGTCCTCGCCGAGCTTCTTCGCCTTCTCCTCGTACGCGGCGAGCTTCGCCTTGGCCTCGGCGGTCTTGTCCAGGGCGGCGGCGTTGAGGAGGTAGTTCTCCTTCCAGGTGAAGCCCGGGCGGATGGAGAAGACGGTCGGGGCGATCTTCGAGAGCTGCTGGTACTGCTTCTCGGCGCGGAGCTTGCTGCCGAGGATCAGGTCGGGCTTGAGCTTGTTGATGGCCTCCAGGTTGAGGCCGTTGACGGTGCCGACGCTCTTGGGATTCCCGGCGTCCTTCTTCAGGTAGTCCGGGATCGCCTCGTCGCCCTCGGTGGGGGCGTAGCCGACGGGCTTGATGCCGAGGGAGACGACGTTGTCCAGCTCGCCGACGTCGAGGACGATGACGCGCTTGGGTGCGGCCTTGAGCTTCGTTTCGCCCATGGCGTGCTCGATGGTGCGGGGGAACTGACCGGCCTTGGCGTCGGTTCCCATCTTGGCCGTCTCCTCGGCCGCCTTGGCGAAGTCCTTGCCGCCCTGGGCGACGGACTGGGAGCCGGCGCCGTTGTCGCTCTTGCCGCCCCCGTCGGAGGAACCGCAGGCCGCGAGGGTGAGGGCACCGGCGGCGGCGAGAGCTGCGGCGGCGGCGCCGCGGCGGCGAAGGGACATCGCGTACTCCTGGGGGTCGGACTGCGGGCGGTCCACGGGAGGCGGCACACCCGGCACAACGAAGGTTAGGCAGCCCTTACTTTACGCACGCTTGATACGGCCAGCACAGGGACCCCGGCCAACACCGGCGAACCGGACTTTCGCCACCCTTATGCGTGAACCCTCACCGCACACGTTGATCGGCCGGAAGTCCGAAAACTACCTTCGGCATGATGACTGGAGGTGACCATCCGATGACGGTCTGTGTCAGGAAAGACATCACGGCGCTCGGACGTCCGCCCCGCGCGCCGCTGACGATCGCCGCCGACGGCTCGTACGCCGCCCGGCTGGTACGTCAGGACGACGGTACGGACAGCTGGTTCCCGGAGCGCTGGACGCTGAGCGGACCGGAGCCCTACGCCGTACCGCTGCCCGGCGAAGCCCCGGAGGCGCCGGACAGCGCCCTGCTGCCGCTGGCGGACGGCCGGGTGCTGATCCGGCGGCCGGTCGAGGACGGTTTCGGCCTCGCGCTGCTGTACCCGGCGGGCCCGGGCACCGGCGAACTCCCGCTCGGCACCATCGAGGCGCCGGAGCTGACGCTGCTGCCCCCGGCGCCCGGCGGCCGGAGCGCGCACGCGCTGACGCCGGGTGACACCTCCACCTCCCTGTGGCTGCTGCACGGCGGTCCGGACGGCCCCGAACACCTCGCGGAGATCCCCGGGCGGTGCACCGGCGGCGCCTGGCTGGACCGCTCCGGGCAGCTGCTCGCCGTCGACCAGGAGCTGGACGGCCGGACGAAAACCGTCGCCGTCGATCTGACCCGCGGCGGTGAAACGACACTGCTTCTCCAGATCACCGAGGAGAGCAACGACCGGCTGCTGCTGGCCGATCCGGACAGCGGACTGCTGCTGGTCCGCTCCGACGCGCCGGGCGAGGACCGGCTCGGCTGGGGCGTCCTGGGCAGCGCGCTCCCGGTGCGGTTCCCCTCCTGCCTGCGGCCGCCGGACGCGACGCTCACCCCCTTTGCCGTCCAGCCCGGGCAGATGCTGACGCCGGAGCAGTGCGCGGTGGCGTGGCGCATCGAGGACGGCGACGGCGAACGCCTCGGCGTCTGGCGCCCCGCGGCCAAGGGTCTGCGGCAACTCCCGCCCCCTGACGGCTGGTTGACCGGCGCGGGCCGCTGGAGTGCGGACGGCGAACTGCTGCTGCCGTACGTCACGGACACCGTCGCGTGCGGTCTGGCGCGGATGGCCGTGCCGCTGGAGCCGTCCGAGGAGCCGTGGGCGCGCACGGCGGAACCGGTGCCGGACCCGGTGCCGGTCGTGGAGCCGGACCCGGTGCCGGTGCCGGTGCCGGCATCGATCACGGCGCCGGTCGCGGCGCTGCTCCCGGTGCTGGCCCCGGCGCTGCTCCCGGCGCCGACCCCGGTACCCCTCCCGGTACCGGCGCTGCCCGCCGCGCGGGCCGCGGAGACCGTGCCCGTACCGCCGGTGCCTGCCGCCGTGCCCGTACCGCCGGTGCCTGCCGCCGTGCCCGTACCGCCGGCGGGGGCCACCGTGCAGACGCCGGACGCGGAGCGGCCGCGGCTGCCGCAGGCGGTGCGGACGATGCAGGGGCTGCGCACCACCCGCCCGCCGCTCCCGGTGCGCAACACCCTGGGCGGGGACGCCATCCGGCGGTGGCAGGACCGCGGCCGGATCGCCCCGATCGGCGCGGCGCTCCCGCCGCCCCGGGACGGCGGCTCCACACCCTCCCCCCCACCGGACACCGCGCTCCGGGAACCGTACGCGGGCGCCGCGCATCCTTCTTCCCACGGGCCGGTGCCGTTGCAGGAGGCGCCGCTGTCGGCCGGGGAGGCCCGGTGGAGCGTGATCACCCGCCCCGTTAGGATTCAGCGGGGCTGATGGGGTCCGCCCTTCACTCCCGACGGAGCGCGGGTCGACCCCCCGCGCAGCCGGTCGACCCGGCCATCGGCGGCGACACCGCGGCGGTCCCGACGCGTACAGCCGTAAGCGATCCGACGGAGTGACACTTCCCATGCCCGAAGCCCAGACCGACACGACCGAGGCGCGCCCGCAGGAGGCACCCGCCCAGGCCGCCGAGGCCCAAGGCGCCGGCAGACACCGCGGTCCGGCAGCGACGGAGGAGGCCAAGGCAGCCGCCAACGGCCGTCACCGCCGCGCCAAGCAGCCCCAGCACGCCTGATCACCAGGCGCCCCGGAGCCTGTCACGGCCCCCCCGCCCCAAATACCCGCGGGCGTGGGGGGGGGTGGGGTTTGGGGCGGGGGGCCCCGGCGCCCCCCCCCTCCCTAATGTCTGCCGGTGGGTCAGTTCTTCCGCGCCACGCCGCCGTACTCGATCCACTCC